>CAJXPD010000042.1 GCA_913057785.1 uncultured Lewinella sp.
CAGAACTGTATACTCAACAAAACAACTATTTAGCGGGTACGGGCTCTGAGACGGTGGGGTATACAGTAAATGGAGATGCCGACGATTGGATGTATGGAGCTGTAGATATTATATCTATGACGCCAGAGGTTGGCGGCGGGGGACAAGGCGGCGGTTTTTGGCCCTCACAGGGTCAAATTCTTCCCAATTGCAAAGCAAGTATGTGGATGAATCTGGCGGCCACCAGGGTCTTGCATCGTTTTGGGATTGCCAAGGACCGTGGACCAGCAATTTTGTCTATGGAGAATCCATCGATTGCCTTTTCTTTAAAACGATATGGCCTTGAGCCCGGACCGCTAGACGTAAAACTTACATCCCTTACTCCTGCGGTAGAAGTTGATTTTGGCTCCAAAACTTTTACCGATCTGGATCTATATGAAGAGGTACAGGATGAATTTGCTTTTAGCCTGACGGGAGATCTACAGGAAGGACAACTGGTAGAATTTGAATTGAGTGTAGATAATGGCAGCTTCCTTGTTCGGGATACCATTGAAAAACTAATACGACTGAAGGAACCACTGCTAGAAGACAACTTAAGTACAACCAATAACTGGCAATCACAAGAAGGCTGGGGCATTACCACTTCTAATTTTGTCAGCGCTCCTTCTAGCATGACAGATTCTCCATCCGGAAGATACGGCAATGATGCCAACACTTTCTTAGAGATGAAGAGCTCCATTATTGCTCCGGATTTCGAGGATGCTTACTTGAGTTTCTGGGCGCGCTGGATCACCGAGAGCGATTTTGATTTTGTACAAGTGCAGATAGCCGTAAACAATGGCGGTTTCGAACCGCTTTGTGGTCAATACTCTGAACTTGGTACACGGAATCAAAGAGAGGGAGAGCCGGTCTACGATGGTGCCCAATTAGATTGGGTACACGAAAACATTGCTTTGAAGGATTTCTTGCAAGCAGGAGATGAATTCAGGATTAGGTTTGAATTTGTTAGTGATCGATTCATCACAGCTGATGGCTTTTATTTTGATGATTTACAGCTTTTCTTCTTTGAACAGGATAATATCAGTGCGGTTGATGTAAATGAGGAGGATTTTGCTCATAAGATTAAGGTTTATCCTAATCCCACCACGGATGAACTTAACCTAAAGTGGCCTGAAGCCTTCGGTGCGCCGGGGGGGATCGATTTATTTATATACGATCAATTGGGCAGACCCGTACAACAGATCAGTAATATTCCATCATTGCAAAACACCTATTTGCTAAGGATAAAGGATCTCCCTGCCGGTGCCTATTGGGGGCAACTTAGGAATGCCAAAGGAGACCACCGTAGCTTCCAGTTTTTTACCCTTGGAAAAGATAATTGATGGAATTTAGTGTGATTATTTGCATTTAAATAAAAGTCGCCTTATATTTGCAATCCAATATCGCGGAGTGGAGCAGTTGGTAGCTCGTCGGGCTCAAGATATCGGATCTTTGAAATTATGATTTTGTAATCCATTTACGCAAGATCAGTGTTCAGAATGCTGAACCATCAAATTTTCGTAAAGGGCTGCCTTAGCAGAAATGCTTTGGTGATCATCTGTCAAATTCGGGGAAGCCTGTAATGTGGTAATCCCGAGCCAAGCCTTTAAGTGTTAACTTATCGGAAGGTGTAGAGACTTTATGGCAGACATCCTCCTCCTTAGGAAAGGATGAAGAGAAAGTCCAGACCATCAAATGCTATCTTAGATAGCGCGCAGCGAAAGCTGTAGTGGTACGCATAACCCGAAGGTCGTAGGTTCAAGTCCTGCCTCCGCTACAAAGAAAAAAGCCAGTCAATTTTGACTGGCTTTTTGTGTTTTATACCTGTTGTTCGAAGTTTCCAACTTCGAAGGTAGTACCTCGAAACGCGTTCCTAATGCTCACAAAACAAAAAGGAGCCATTGCTGAACAGGCGGTGGCACTAGCAGCCCTTAAGCGCGGCTACGGAGTATCAACTCCTCTTGGAGACTATCTCCCTTATGATCTAATCTTAGATGTAACGGGAAATCTATTCAAAGTCCAAGTCAAAAGTGCCTGGTGGGACGACAAGAAGGAGAACTATGTAGTAGATAATCGTCGAACACGTACTAATCGTCGCCAAATGCTGCGCGCCAATTACGCAGAAAACGACTTTGATTTTGCCATTCTTTTTATCCCGAAATTGGAGGTCTTTTACATTCTGCCTGCAGCAGACTTCAATAGCTTTGGATCTGAAATCCATTTGGTTGAAAGTATAAAACGCCAGCGGGCGCCTCGTTCTGCTGAATTTCGAGAAGCTTGGGACCTCCTAGAGCTTTGAAACAAAAGTATTGCTCCGTTCTTCGAAATTTGCAACTTCAAAACCCAACCCACGCCCACTCATACTCCGTCTTTCTCATCAACAAAGGCCATGTACTCTTGACTATTGAGTAATTATCATTATACCTAAAATTCTGCGTTTATTTGTGATTAGCATAATTGGGAGCTGCTAAGGCCAAGTTCGATGCAGGTCAGCAGCTTTCTTTTTATCCTCCATCCTCTCAAAACTACCCCAGACATGCTTGGTGCCTGTCAAGAAAGCCAGATGGATTTCCCGCCAACAATATCTCCCTGCTCCCTTCCACAATATCCCATCTTCTCGCATTACCCATAAATTGCTATTTTGGGATATGAAGTTTCTTCCCATTTGCTTATCCTTGTTCTCGCAAGCTCAATAAGTGCCAATCAACAGATGACCATAGAAACGGAAAGTCTAAAAAAAATCAGAGTAGCAGCAGCGCAAATCTTCTGTCTAGACGGGGATAAGCCAGGCAATTTTGTGCGCATCGAAAATGCCATGAAAGAGGCGCAAGCTGCAGCGGTGAATATCATCTGTTTTCCAGAAATGGCCTTAATGGGGTGGGTGAATCCGGACGCCCACCAGCAGGCACAACCGATTCCTGGTGCAGATTCGGAAGCCTTGGGCACCTTAGCTCGTCAATACGGCATGTATGTGGTAATTGGGTTAGGAGAAAAAGACGGGGAAGACCTGTATGATTCGGCCATCCTGTTGAGTCCAAGAGGAGAGCTGCTGCTGAAGCACCGCAAGATCAATATTTTGACAGATTTGATGGAGCCTCCCTATCGATCGGGCAAAGGGGTGAAGGTGGTAGATACGGAATGGGGGAAACTGGGGTTAATGATCTGTGCTGATTCATTTGTGGAAGAAGTGAAGCAGGAAATGACCGCGCTTGCACCGGACTTACTCTTGATTCCTTATGGCTGGGCCAAGGAGGCCGAGGATTGGCCAGCTCACGGCATGGAATTGGAAAAAACGGTGATCTCTGCTGCCAAAGCTATTCGTTGCCCAGTAATCGGTACGGACCTGGTGGGCGAGATAAGCCAAGGACCATGGAAGGGAAGGGTATATGGAGGACAAAGCCTGATCGTTGATGCGACAGGCAATGTGCTTAAGAAAGGGCGAGATCGAGATCGAGATCTTGTGATTGTAGATCTTCCAATGAAGCACTTGGATTAGGCGTGAAATTTTCATTGTCAAAAGAGAACGAATACCAAAATAGAAAGAATGAACAACAAGTATTTACTGCTGTTACTGCTACTCATGCCGAGCCTGCTTTCGGCTCAAGAGACCTTTACCCGTCAAGATACGCTTAGAGGCACCATCACCCCTGAACGAAGTTGGTGGGATCTTACCTATTACCATTTGCAAGTGGACGTGAATCCAGCAGACAGTACTTTGCAGGGCGTAAATAAGTTGCAATTTAAGGTCCTGGAAGCAGGAGATCGGATGCAGATTGATCTGCAGCCACCCATGCAGATTGAAAAGGTGGTATTCTTGGGGCAGGAGATGAAGATGACCAAGGAGGGGAATGCCCATTTTATTGATCTACCGAAGGATTTGGAGGTGACTTCCGTCTATGAATTGGATATCTTTTTTGGGGGTAAACCCAAGGTGAGCAGAAGACCACCTTGGGATGGAGGCTTAACTTGGCGGAAAGACTTAAATGACAAGGATATCGTCACGACTACCTGCCAGGGAGATGGCGCCTCCCTTTGGTGGCCTTGCAAAGACCATATGTATGACGAGGTAGATAGTATGCTGATTAGTGTGAAAGTTCCTGAAGGCTTGATGGACGTTTCCAATGGGAGATTACGTAGAGTAGATGAGCATGATGATGGGAGCAAAACCTTTCATTGGTTTGTGTCTAATCCGATCAGTAATTATGTGATCAATCTTAACGTGTCCGACTATGTGCAATTTTCCGAGCAATATGAGGGAGCCAAGGGCTTCTTGGATTGTGACTATTACGTGCTTCCGTACAATTTAGAAGCAGCTAAAAAGCAGTTCAAGGACGTGCCTCGGATGCTGGATGCCTTTGAACATTGGTTTGGTCCCTATCCCTTCTTATCCGGGTATGGAGCACCAAAGTTCGGTCACTTATGGCAACGGATTTGAAAATGGCTATGGCGGGCGAGATGTTAGCGGTACCGGATGGGGATTTAAATTTGATTTCATCATTATTCATGAGGCGGGGCATGAATGGTTTGCCAACAATATTACCTATCGTGATATCGCGGATATGTGGATACATGAAAGCTTTACAGCCTATTCCGAAAACCTCTTCCTAGATTTCCATTACGGCAAGGAGGCTTGTTCTGAGTATGTGATCGGAACACGTCAGAATATTCGCAATGATCGACCGATCATTGGTTCCTATGGAGTTAATCATAGCGGATCAGGGGATATGTATAGCAAAGGAGCGAACATGCTCCATACCTTACGACAATGGGTGAACAACGACGGGCTGTGGCGCCAGACCCTCAGGGGACTCAATAAAACCTTTTATCATCAGACCGTTACGACTCAGCAGATCGAGGATTATCTCGCCGAAAAGTTGGGACTAGATCTTAAAGTCTTTTTTGACCAATACCTACGGTCCACCGATATTCCCGTGCTGGAATACAAGGTAGAGAAGCAGCAGTTGAAGTACCGTTGGGCAAATTGCCTGAAGGAATTTGCCATGCCGATTAGAGTAAAAATCGGGGATCAATACAAATGGCTGATGCCTCGAACTACTTGGACTACTCACCTTTTACAGGGGACTGATGAAGATTCGATAGAGGTCGATGCCGACTTTTATATTGAACCAAAAAAAATCTAGGACAACCTAATGCCATCGGATGTACGATCTGGAAATGGCGAGAATGTGAAATTACTTTCACTATAATGATGGTTTTTTGGCGGATACCCTTTATTTTCAGCCTGAGTAATGAGGGCTGCAGGAAGCTTCTGAAGCTCTTGTAATAAGACAGGACCTAATAGAAAAAAGAGAAAGATGAATCACGTTGAAGCAAACGCCCATGCGATCATCATGGCGTTCCCAGACTTTTACACCTGCCCCGATGGTGGTTGGCACATTTGGGTGTGTGAAAAACTTGGAATAATTAAACAAGGGCTCGTTCCCGGGGGCCATGCCGCAATGGCCATTATCCACAAGGATACCGGAGAGATAGAGTATGCAGACCTAGGTCGATACACGGCTCCTAAAGGCCTAGCTCGCCTAAGAACAAAAAATACAGATCCTGATGTTAAAATTACCATCAAAGGGAAGTTTGATGCGGAGGGAAATCTGACCAATCAAGAAGAGATAATCCGCTATTTTGATAGCAATAGAGATATCGTGCAGTCTATCGGCGCTATGTACGTCTCCTTCAATTCTACCATCAATTATGAACAGGTTATGAAGTATATTCATATGATGGAAAGAAAAGGGAGCGTGGTATACAATGCTTTCGGAAAAGACTACACGAATTGTGCTCGCTTTGTCCGTTCCGCTTTGTTGGAAGGAAATATTAATTCCAGAACGCAACGCCGACTGAGGTTCACGCCCGAACCTACACCCTGTCCACTGGGAAGTGTAATATACGGCGCCACTACAGGCGAGGTCTACAGAATTTGGAATGGGGATATGCGCCCAGAAAAGCGCAACTTGGTACAGCTGATGATCAAGTACTTCTTTACCAATTCACCGAATGAACACAATATCAAATTCACATCAGCGAATGGAGCTTTTCCTGAGCCTGAAGAAGGTTTAGCGGATTACCCATCTGCACAATGGCTTGGTGGGTTGACCAAAGGAGCTTGGTTTGTGGTGGAAAAGCCAGAAGGACTGAGTGGTGATGAAGAATTCCGCATTCGCAAAATAACGGCTAAGAAGAAGCAAATCTTTGACTTTGTTTTCCGAGTCACTGACGAAAGTTTTGATATCAATCAGCCATTTGAGGTAACGTACGACTGTACAGCCCTGTTCTGCACCCTCATGCAGAATGGCAAGAAATACATCTTCGAATACGAGCGTCCTTTTAAAGAGGTAGCTGTAGTTGAATAAAAAATGGAGAGTGCAGATAATATTTCAATAAGAAGTAATTTATCTGCACTCCCTTGGAACTTTTCTCTCCTGACTATGGTTGGACTTTCAAATTACCAACCCATCATGCAATTTTTAATCATTTCTAATCATACAGTAAGCTGGAAGTAGTTTCTTCCAAGCTGTAACTGCTGTGGATAGCTAGCTATCCAATCCTTTTTGGTGTAGCGTCACTACACTGCTTATCTATTATTTATCCCATTTGCTCTGGAACCACCAGCGACTTACTGTTGCTGACGAGGCGGTTGCTTAATCCTTTAGTTGCTACTGACTGAAGTGTAAGGTCGCGGAGTCTAGGGCATCGGATAACCATCTAAAGATTAGAAATGGAACCGAAATTGTGTTATACGATCTGGTTTAGCCAGAGAAATGGTAGCAGCCTCTTTTGTGAAGGCCTAAAATCAACAGGCTTGGCTGGAAAACCAGAAGAATACTTCAACTTCCAGGACCCTGGAAATCTACTTGCTCATTATAAGGTTAAAGATCACGAAGCTTTCCGCAGAGAACTTTGGAGACAGGGCTCTACTCCCAATGGGGTCTTTGGCGTCAAGGTTAATGCACCTCGGAGAGAAGATGATCCTTTAATCGAGGAACTAAGGAAAGTTCCGGGTTTGAAGCACCCTGCCACCGCTAATCACTTTGAGGTCTGGCAAAATGTAATGCCAAATCAAAAGCATATCTTCTTAACTCGGAGAAATAAAATTCGACAGGCGGTGAGTTGGTGGAAAGCTATTGTCAGTGAAACTTGGCATCGACCTCAAGGGGTGGAGCAAAATTACCGCCCTGAAGACATTCGAAATCGCTATGATTTTGCTGCGATACGACACCTTTTGTTCGAGACTAGCCTAAGAGAGGCCAAAGTACAAGATATGTTGAATCAGGCTCGAGCTCAGGCATTAACGATCGTCTATGAAGACTTTATTCAGTCTTACGAAGCAACGATCCGGAAGGCCGTGAAGTACTTGGGTGTTGCAACGGAAGATTTTTCAGTAGCTCCCCCTTACTACCAGAAGCTGGCGGATGATCTCTCTGATGAATGGACAGAGCGATTCCGAAAGGAACTGCAGAAGGACTGGAAGAGCGTCATTTGGTAGTTGTAATAATTGATATGGTAAGTTTTAGAGGCGTGATGGGAGAATCTCCTGTCACGCCTTTTCCTTTACAATAAAGATGATACCTTCGTGAAAGGAAGATTAGCGATGGCGGTTACAGCCTTCGAGCGTATATCAATTGAAATATTACAGTATGTTACCAGACGGAAGAAATAGAAAAGATGTAAGCGTCGGCCAAAAGGTAAAGGTGGTTCAGAAACATCATCAGAGAACTGGGGTACTTACAACCGGATTTGTGGCTAGAATTTTAACCAATTCTCGTACCCATCCCCATGGCATTAAGGTGCGTCTAGAAAGTGGAATTGTTGGAAGAGTAAAGGAGATCTTAGAGGAAGAAGAGGACTAGGTAGACATACCGAAAAAAATCCATGTTCAGTTTTCGGTAGCGATACTACCTAAAGCCAAGTAATTTTCCGGCAAAAAGAATGATGATATGGCGAACAAACTGAGTTTTGAAGAAAAATATGACGTTATAGTTCGAAGGGATACTACCTATGCAGGGATATTTTTTGTAGGTGTGAAGACTACCGGAATCTTCTGTCGACCCGGCTGTACGGCCCGCACTCCCAAAGCGAAAAATGTCTCGTTTTATGATACTTCGCATGAAGCCATCGTAAATGGGTTTCGACCCTGTAAGGTTTGCCGACCGCTAGATGAATTGGGGGCCACCCCTGACTACATCCAGAAGATTCTAGATGAGTTGGAGGCGCACCCATATCGACGATTAAAGGATTGGGATCTGCGACAAAGAGGGGTTGAACCCAGTCAAATCCGGCGCTGGTTCAAGAAACACCATAATATGACTTTCCAGGCTTATCAAAGACTGTATAGGATCAATGGTGCATTTACCAAAATCAGCAATGGAGAATCCATCACGCATACCGCCTATGATATTGGTTTTGAATCTATAAGCGGTTTCAATGATTCCTTTAAATCAACCTTTGATCATTCACCTTCTCAGGAAAAAGGAAAAACGGTAATCCATCTGGTCCGTTTTACCACTCCGATTGGCCCTATGTTTGGCGGAGCGACTGCCACAGGAGTATGTCTGACCGAATTCACAGACCGCCCCATGCTAGAGACGGAATTCAAGGACCTAAAGAAGCGCCTAAATGCTGTAATCCTACCAGGTGAAAATGATCATCTACAGCAGCTACAGCAAGAACTGGCGGAATACTTCGAAGGTAAGCGCAAGCTATTCACAGTTCCGCTACACACGCCAGGTTCCGCCTTTTCACAATCAGTATGGCAGCTCTTGCAAACTATCCCTTTTGGCTCCACTCGAACCTACAAAGAACAAGCCGAGAAACTAGGTAAACCCAAAGCGATTAGAGCTGTCGGCCGTGCTAATGGGTTGAACAAGATCGCCATTCTGATTCCTTGTCATCGAGTCCTGGGGAGCAATGGGGAGTTAGTGGGATATGGAGGGGGAATGGGACGTAAGAAATGGCTCTTGGATCATGAAAGAAAGCATAGCTTGGGGACTTAGTCTTCAATCAGGAAATGCCTATCTTACCTCCGAGAGATTCTTTGATCCAAAACCCAACGATATGTCTAACCCGATTCTAGGACTACGTACTTGTATCTATAAGGTGGCCAGTTTGTCTGAGGCTAAGACTTGGTATGCTAAGGCGTTTGAAACGCAGCCCTATTTTGACGAACCCTTTTATGTGGGATTCAACATCGGTGGTTACGAGCTCGGCTTATTGCCTGAAGAAGAGCCTAGTTCGGACAAGGTTGATACGGTGTTGACCTACTGGGGCGTTGAAGATATTCAGCAAAAATATACTACCCTGATAGAAGCTGGAGCAAGCAAACACGAAGAACCCCATAATGTCGGGGGAGAATTGATGGTAGGCACTGTTAAGGATCCTTGGGGGAATATTATTGGACTCATCTACAACCCGTATTTTAAATTGCCAGCCACTGGGGAATAAAAATGGACTACAATTTGTGATCCAGCCGCCGGTGCAAACGGTACATTGACTACTCACTTTTCCGCGTTCACTCAAGTACTGTTGCCTTCCGCAACTGAAAATCCTAACTTTGTTGCTGACACCAATAGAAACCATATGAATGAAGATCATAAGAAGATTGAAAAACTCTTCGCCCGTCTTCAGTACTTGGATCAGCAGCAAGAGCGCTTCGGTCGGGAAATTGACGCCATCAAACACGAACTGAATAAGTTAAAGGCGAAAACTGCCTACCCAGATCCGCCGGAAGCACTGATAGAATCTTCCCCATCGACTATCGAGCAACCCGCAGTGACCAAGTCAGCCAAGCTCGCTTCTAGCGTGGCCGCCACCAAATCTCCCCCTAAACTCAAGAAAGACTCAGGCGGCTTAGAAAAATTCATAGGAGAGAACCTTTTCAGTAAACTGGGGATAGCCATCATCATTATCGGAGTAGGTATTGGAGCAAAGTTTGCAATAGACAATGACCTGATCAGTCCCGTACTTCGAGTAATTCTAGGGTATTTGGTGGGTGGGGTGTTGTTGGGACTTGCTATCCGCTTGAAGGAAAAGTATCATACCTATAGTGCAGTTCTTGTAAGTGGAGCGATGGCAATTTTCTATTTCATGACTTATATCAGTCATAGTTTCTATGAGTTCATGCCGGATATATTGGCCTTTGGGCTTATGGTAGCCGTTACCGGGATGACCGTAGCTGCTGCAGTCTATTATAAGGAACAAGTAATTGCCTTAATCGGACAGGTTGGTGCCTACGCCATTCCGTTCTTGTTGAGTGACGGTTCCGATAATATGCAGACGCTATTTACTTATATGGCCATTATCAATGTGGGCATCTTATTTGTTGCTTTTCGACAATATTGGAAGGCGCTTTACATCTCGGCTTTCGCTTTGAGTTGGATGTTTCTAGCAGCATGGATTCTCATTGAATATGATGGAGTGGAGGATTTTGGCTTAGCCTTTACTTTTGCTGTGGTATTTTTCGTCTTGTTCTACCTGACTTTCTTAGCCTATAAACTAGTGCGAGCAGAGAAATATCAATTGTCAGATGTATTCTTATTGCTGAGTAATTCCTTTATTTTTTTCGGCATTGGCTATGGCCTATGGTCGCAGCATCCACAACTGGATTCAATGTTGGGGCTCTTTGCCGTATTGAATGGTGTCATCCATCTCTTGGTAGGAACTCTGATTTATACCAATGATAAGGCGGACAAGAATGTACTGCTACTGGTGATTGGCTTAGTGGTACTCTTCTTCACGCTGGCCGTACCAATTCAGCTAGATGGGAATTGGGTCACGTTGCTCTGGCTGATTGAAGGCGCTCTGCTGATGGTGATCGGCCGCTTACGTGCTGCGGATTTATACGAGAAATTAGCCTATCCAATTCTGACGCTTTCATTTTTGAGCCTCCTTCAAGATTGGGGGGATGCCTTCTGGACTACAGCCTATGATGAAGGCAGTAATTTTACGCCCATCTTCAATATCGGATTCTTCACTACCTGCGTAGCTATCGCCGTATATAGCACTCTTTTATGGTTGAGACGGAAGAATCCCGCTCCCTCTACCTTTAAGCCTGGTAGTATCTGGATATTATGGGGCAGGTATATGCTGCCTGGGTTCTTGCTTATTTCGGCGTACAGTCTATTCGGACAAGAATTGGCTTTATATTGGAATGAGAAAATCAAGTTGTTGAGAGTCGCAGAAGGAAATCGACAATTGCTGCGCGACTACCAATATTTAGGCACTAGTTGGCGCTTGATCTATACCTTGTTCTTTTTGACCAGCTTAGCTTTCCTAAATGATTCTATTCTTAAATCGAAACACCTTGCACAGGTTAATTTGATACTAAAGGGAGTGCTTGTGTTGGTTTTCTTAGTAGGTGGACTCCAGCTATTGACCGCTTTGCGAGAAAGCTTCTATGACAACCTAGGCCGGCCAGCAATCTATCTTTGGATTCGCTATATAGCCCTGGGACTGTTAGGAGGACTATTATTTCAGGCTAGTCGAAGTTTAGTTGGTTGGGATTTGAAGCCACGTTGGGGGAAGGTATTTGACATATTTTTGCATTTAGTAGTCCTATTGGTACTGTCTAATGAATGGCTCAATTGGGGCACCACCTTTAAGTTGGGAGAATCTTATAAACTAGGCTTGAGTATTCTCTGGGGTATCTATGCTTTGTTTCTCATTGTGCTAGGTATTCGGAAAAACAAAGCTTATCTCAGAATCGGAGCCATAGGACTCTTTGGTGTAACCTTATTGAAGTTATTCCTTTATGATATCGCACATCTTCCAACACTACCCAAGACCGTCATATTCTTGGCCTTGGGTAGTTTACTATTGTTGATCTCATTTTTATACAACAAGTACCGGACTGCACTATTTGAAGATCAGTCGGAAGTGTCATAAGAAAAGGGAAATTACTCAGAACGTAAATTATCGATGGGCGGATTTATGGCCGCTTTTAAGGACTCAACACTGACGGTTAATATAGCGATTAACAGGGTCACTCCTCCTGCGATCAGGAAGATATCCCAGGAAATATCGATACCGTAAGTATAGTCTTCTAGCCATTTCCGCATGAGGTACCAGCCGATTGGCATGGCAATGATAAAGGCAATACAGACTAATTGCAGGAAATAGCGCGTCAGCAGCTGAAATAGACTGGCGGAAGAGGCACCTAAAACCTTTCGAATACTCACTTCCTTTTTTCGTTGTTCTACCATAAAAGAGGAAAGTGCGAACAGCCCTAAACAGGCGATGATGATAGCCAAAAGGGAAAAGCCTGTAAAGATCTTTCTGGTCCGTTCTACTCCTTCGTACATCTTGGCAAATCGCTCATCCAAGAAAGTATATCGGATCGGTTGATTGGGTAAAAAGTCATCCCAAACAGCGGTCATTTCTGCAATCGCATCGCCTACCTGCTCTGCTTCTAATTTTACTGCAAGGCTAGCTGGTGTACTTTTAACCAACTCCAAGCACAAAGGCGTTATACGACCTTTCATGGATTCAAAATGAAAGTCTTCCATGACACCGATGATGGTAAAAGGTGGCCTGAAACCGTTGGTTACCCGCTGACCTATAGGGTTTTCAAGTCCCATTCTCTTGGCCATGCGCCGATTTATGATCAAGGCAGTAGCGTCAGTGGCAATGTCCCTGGAAAAGTTTCGGCCTTCCCCCATTTGGATCCCTAGAGTGGCAAGATAGTCCTCGTCTACCTCCCATATCTGAGCTCCAAAACCTAGTTCTTCTTGCTCTGTTCCTTCTTTCCAAAATGTATTGGCATCTCGTTTCGAATCTGAGACGGGTAGATAGTTGCTGGCCGATGCATTCCTGATCGAACTGAGTTGCAGAAGTTGTTCTTTTAGAGTAGGTAATTGTTCTTCCAAGGTATTCGTGCCATGTAATATTAGGACTTGTTCTTTTTCATACCCCAATTCCGTATTGAGTATGAAATTCATCTGACGGGATACCACAAAGGCACTGATGATGAGGATCACGGATATACTGAATTGAAGCACCACTAAGGTGCCTTGCAATTGCTTATTCTTGCTGCCTAGACTCAAGCTTCCTTTAAGCACCTGAATGGGGCGAAATTTGGATAGATATAGCGAAGGATATAGACCAGCAAGCAATCCTACAAAAAGGAGAGCGCCGGTAAGCATCGGATAAAACCGCCAGTCGCTCCAGGGAATCATTAAACTTTTGCCCGCAATTGAATTGAAAAAGGGCAGGGCTGCACTCGCAAATAGTAGTCCCAAAACAAATGCTAGAAGACTGAATAATACGGATTCGGTTAGAAACTGACGAATCAGGTTAGATCGGAAGGAACCGACAACCTTCCTCAAACCGACTTCCTTTGCTCGATTGGCCGATTTAGCGGTGGATAGATTGATGAAGTTGATTACAGCTAGTAGGAGAATAAGGATAGCAATCCCACCGAATAGCCAAACAATTCTAATGTCACTGTGCCGATTGTGATCATCAATCCCTTTGGAATACAAGTGGATATCTCGGATCGGTTGTAGTTCTAAGCTGTAATGCTCCGCAATTTCTTCAGCTCCTTGACTGTTTTGGCGCCTAAAGAAAGGAACCAGGTAGTTGTCTCTAATGGCTAAGAGCTTCGGTGTTAGGGCTTCGGCTGAGGCACCAGGTTTTAAGCGGATGTAGGTATTATAATTGCTGCAACACCAATTAGCTTGTTCTCCTGGCCAAAATTCTACCCCTACTAAGGTGATAAAGAAATCGTGTTTCAAATGGACATTTGGAGGAAAGTCTTCCATTACACCGCCCACCTTGTAGGGTTCATCAAGTTTTTCATTTAATATCACTGTCTCTCCCACTGGATCTTGATTGGGAAAATACTTGTCAGCAACCTTTCGCGAAATGACGATATTATTCGGTTCGGCTAAGGCACTTTCTGACGAGCCATATACCATTTCTATTTCCAGAATGTCCAGCAGAGATGGATCCGCATAGGCAAAGGTTGATTCGTGGTTGTTTTCGGTAGCGGAAAGAGGGCGAAATTGATTACTACCAGCGTTGTACCAATCGTAGGGTAAGAGTCGCGCAACCGTCTCGATTTCGGGAAAATCTTTGGTTAATACATCTGAAATGGGGGCTTGAAAAGCGGTTCCTTTCGTCACTTCTCCACGGCTATCATCCCGATTAATTAGACGAAACACTCGATCTCCCTGCTTATAGTGGTTGTCGAAACCTAATTCATCTTGGATAAAGAGAGCGATAAGGAGGCAGGCAGCAATACCTAAAGCAAAGCCTCCAATTTTGATAAAGGTGTACATTTTGTGGCGTAGCAAATTTCGCCAAGCCACTTTCAAATAGTTTTGTAACATAGCGTAGGACATAAGTTGAGAAAACCAATTGCCTCTGACAGCAAACGGCCGGATGTAATTGAATACTTGATACCAATACTGAAGCCTGGCCCGACGGAGAGAAGTCTTTTTGACTTCTTGTTCGAATTTTTCCAATAGATCTCCTTCCACTTCCTCGATAAGTTCGTCTTTGAGAAACCAGAGCAAGAAACTATGGGCCCACTTCGGAGGATGTTCCTTATTGATATTCATATGGTTATAGGTTGAAACCTAAGTTGCCAGTGGAAAGAGGGGGGTACTGATCCCATAGGGATTGCTTGAAGGCCTTGGATTCTGCCAAGATTCGATCGCCCAGAGCCGTAATGGAATAAACCCGCTTGCGTCGGCCACCTCGAGTAGGAGAGGGGGCGCTCATTTCAGAGTCAAGAAAGCCCTTCTTTTCTAATCTACTGAGCGTAGAATGGACGGCCCCAATAGATATCGACCGGCCGGTTTGGCTCTCAAACTCTTCTGCTAGTTTAAAGGCATATGCTTCACCGCGAAGGATGCCAACTAATAGCAGCAGCACTTCTTCAAATTCACCAAGTTTGGTTTCTTTCATTGTTTTGTTACTAGATTGTAGAACAAATATAGGCGACTTTTTTTATTTATTCTACAATTTAGTAACAAATATCATTGAATAGCTCTTTTTGTACGCTGGATAGGGTAGGGCTATGCCTACATTTTTATCTAATTTTGAAATAGTCCGGAGAATTTATCAGAGAAGAATTATTTTTATCTTCCTCAAGCTAAGGCTGGCTTATCCCAAGTAGTGTAAAGCAAAATCAATATAATGGCTAGAACAGTGAATATCAAGGAATTGATCAATACCTTACCCCAAGTTGGAGAAGTGTCTTGGATTGGTGTCCGTCCAGGTAAGCGGATGGAGCTGCAGCAGGTCAATGAAGTAGAAGTATCTGTAGAGGAAGGGTTGAGGGGAGATCACTATGTCGGTCGAAGCAAGAAAAGACAGGTCACTCTGATACAGCAAGAACATTTGGATGCCGTGGCAACTTTATTATCTCATGATGGTATTGATCCAGCTCTAACTAGAAGGAACATCGTCGTGTCCGGGATCAATCTACTGGCGCTCCAAGATCAAAGGTTTCGTATTGGAGAGGTTGTTTTGGAAACCACAGGCCATTGTTATCCTTGCTCAAGAATGGAGGAAAACCTGGGCCCAGGGGGCTACAACGCGATGCGTGGACACGGAGGGATTAATGCGAGAGTTATTGTTGGAGGTGTGATCAAGAAAGGCGACGCGGTGGCGCTTTTACCACGTGATCCAGAGCTGTAAAAAATTGCCAAAACAATACTAGTAGACCTAACCTACCAAATAGCTAAGCCCTAGCTAAAAGCCAATAGAAAAGATACCCCAAGCGAACCCAATGGTAAGCTTTATAGCATGCTTATTATCATCAGTTAAAATGTGAAGAATATGAACAAAACGAAACTTTTGTTAGCGACTTGTTTTTTGTTGGCCTTCAGTTTGCAGGCTCAAATTAAAGACCCTGTGGCCACTGAAGTGTGGAAACCCGTTCCAAGAGTGGTCAGTCCTGGTAGTGCTTCCAACACGGCACCTTCCGATGCCATCATGCTTTTTGATGGGAAAAATACCAGCGAATGGACCCACGGAGACGGTTCTGACGTCAAATGGGAAATGGGTGACGGGTTTATGACCGTTGTTAAAGGTGCAGGAGGAATAAAAACTAAAAGAAACTTCGGAGATTGCCAGCTACATATCGAATGGAGAACGCCTGCTAAAGTGATGAAGGAAGGACAAGGTAGAGGTAATAGCGGAATATTTTTGCAATCTCGGTATGAGCTGCAGGTTTTAGATAGCTACGAGAATACGACTTATTCGAATGGTCAGGCAGGGAGTATCTATAAACAATCAATCCCTTTAGTGAATGCCTGTCGAGCTCCAGGTGAATGGCAAACGTATGACATCATCTACACGGCTCCTCGCTTTAATGAGGATGGCGTAAAAGTGGCTTCAGCTCGAATTACCGTATTGCATAATGGCGTACTGATCCAAAACAATACGGAGATTAAGGGAACGACTGAATACATTGGCCTTCCCAAGAACAACAAGCATGGCAAGGCGCCATTGATGTTGCAAGATCACAGTGATCCAGTGAGCTATCGCAATATATGGATCCGCGAGCTATAGGTGAATAGAATCATTTCTATTGGAATGGCCTGGGTTTATGATAGTAAACCCAGGCTATTTTTGTAGGTGTATCTGCAGCATACGTTCAGTTAATTAATGCAATCCCTATTGCATTTTTGCACGTGATGGTGGGCATTCAGGCCAAACTATTGTAATTTCAATAGAAACGCAGAAAACCCTAGTCCAATGCCACTTGCGAAGTGCTTCTCTCTCGCTTTCCTACTACTACCTGCCTATCTTTCCGCACAGATTTGGTTCAATGAAGCTGATGTTTGGCATTATGACTTAGAAGGTTTCGTAGCCTTTAGGGGGTACGAGCGAATCCAATATGATCGGGATACGATACTGCAAGGCCAGACGGTCAAGGTCATTAAGGTAGAGACCGCTTCCGTTGACTATTGGGCCCCTAGTCCGGAGGTAAGAAACTGGGTTAAAGAGCAAATTGTGCGTGAGAGCGGAGATACCTTATTTGTGTATTTGGAGGGTACCTTTTATCCACTGTACAACTTCGGTTTGGAGGTCGGAGATACTTTAGCCTTTCCCATATTGGAAGTCGGAGACGTCCTCTGCCACGATTTTCCGCCTTTGCTAAATGTTGTAACGGCGGCTGGGGAGATCGATATAGAAGGCGTGACTTTCCGCTATCAACGCTGGAATATGGTGAATCCGCTTTTTGGCTCGACAGCGGAAGCGATTGTTCTTGAGGGTATCGGAGTGATTTCGATCGATTTTCCCAATTGGGAAGAAGAAGAGGGAGAACTCGCCTACTTGTTTTATCCCTATAATGGAAATTGGCGTTGCGCCACGGACATGCCGATATTTGACTTTCGCTGCTTTTCCAATGGAGAAATAGATTATATGATCGGCGAAGTACCATGTGATTTTATTGTGCTTGACTCCAATCAACCTAAGCAGATTAACAATCTTAAAATAAGCCCCAATCCAGTAGATCAAACGTTTAGTATTCAGCTCCCCGAAGTGGGGAAATTGGAAAGTATAACACTATTTACCCTTGGTGGTAAAGCTATGAAAGCTTTCTCAGGTAGAAGGACGGAGAACCTATTTGTGGGTGACCTTCAGCCTGGGATATATGTCATCCGACTGAAACTTGCAGACCAGAGTCTAGCCTTTGGCCGAATCATGAAGTTGTAATTTTCTGCGAATTAGATGTAGGTGAGCAACCAAATTCCCTAGCTATATTTGGCGGTATCAGTCAATATGGCTAATTTTTGTCGAGCCCGAATTCCGAATGAATTTGGCTTTCGCAAAGAAGTAAAAGAGATTCAGCAACAAAACGAAAACCTATGTCTAATAGCAGGAGGAAATTTCTCAAGCAGGCAGCCCTTGGTAGCACTGCCTTAAGTCTAAGTAGTGTGATCCCTTTGGAGGCACTGAACAATCCGACATGGATCAGCCCCAACGAACAACTCAATTACGGAGTAATTGGGTGCAATGGAATGGGGTGGTCCAATATGCGTTCACATCTGCTGATGCCACATGTTAACTGTGTGGCATTAGCGGATGTTGATCAATCCGTTCTAGATCGCCGGGCTGCTGATGTGGAAAAGGCCCGCGGTAAAAAGCCAAAATTATATAAGGATTATAGAAAGCTTCTAGCCAACAAGGATGTAGACGCCGTCGTGATCGGTTCTCCTGATCATTGGCACTGCCGCATGTTTGTGGACGCCTTGGAGGCTGGTAAACATGTTTATGTAGAAAAGCCCATTGCCAACACAATACAGGAATGTCGGCTTATGCTAGCGGCAGCCAAGAAACATCCAAAGTTGATGGTGCAGGTGGGACAATGGCAGCGTAGCGGTGGGCATTACGAAAAAGCGATTGAATGGGTCCGCTCTGGAAAGCTTGGGAACATTCGCTTGGTAAAAGTTTGGGCCTATCAAGGTTGGATGAAACCTGTCGATGTACAGCCCGATGGAAGTGCACCGGAAGGCGTGGATTACGATATGTGGCTCGGGCCTGCACCGAAGCGCGCCTTTAACCCTAACCGATTTCACTTTAATTTCAGATGGTTCTGGGACTATGCAGGAGGCCTGATGACGGATTGGGGGGTGCATGAAATAGATATTGCCCTGTATGCCATGAATGCGACTGCTCCTAAGTCTGTGATCGCCTCCGGAGGCAAGCTGGCTTACCCAGATGATGCTTCTGAAACGCCGGATACTTTGCAAGCGGTTTTCGAATACGAGAATTTCTCTATGCTCTGGGAACACGCTACCGGTATCGACAATGGCAATTATGGAAGAACAGAGGGGATTGCCTTTATCGGAAATAATGGAACCTTAGTGGTGAACCGTCAAGGTTGGGAATTGATTCCTGAAACCAGCCGAGATGATCAGTCGGGTATCAATAAATATGACATGGAAGCTGTGCCAAAGCAGAATCGTCGAGGCAATTATCTGGATAACCACACTCGAAACTTTGCTAATGCCATTATAAACAATGATCCTGCCTCCTTGAAATGTGGTATTGAAACGGGAAGCATTGCCGCCATTAATGCTCAAATGGGGAACATCGCCTACAAGACGGGAAGAAAAGTGTACTGGGATGCTAAGAGAGGTGAATTCAAAAAGGATCCAGCTGCTAACAAACTAATCTTAGCTAATTATCACAATGGTTGGAAAGTACCCGTGTAAGATCACAGCGACTTGCAAAACCTATGACTGCGTAGTTTAGTTCCGCTTGTGTGCAGTCATAGGTGAGGCGATCTTAGCTAGGGTTGGATTTGCGATGTCGATTTTCATATCAAATTTAGCCTTCCTTGGGATCCGGTGTACATTGGCTCGGCGAAAATGGGGGTATTGATTGGATACGCAATTTCTGCCGTGATTGGTGCAGCGATCTTGAAATATAGTGGAAGTGCCTATGCTGATAGTCAGCTGCAGGAAACATAATCTAAAACTGAAGAAGGCGCAGAGATACGATTCTCTTTGCGCCTTCTAAAGAACTATATGTAGTATCTCGGTTCTATTAACCCGCGATAGCAGCGATCCCAGGTAATTGCTTACCCTCAAGGAATTCTAGCATCGCTCCTCCACCTGTGGATACATAGCTTACTTTATCTGCTAGTCCCATCTGATTCACAGCAGCCACTGAATCTCCGCCACCTACCAAAGAGAAAGCACCTTCAGCAGTTGCTTGAGCTACCGTTTCGGCTATACTTTTCGTACCGATAGCATAGTTGGCAAATTCAAATACACCCATTGGTCCATTCCAAAGTATGGTTTTGGAGGCAAGGACGGTTCCTTTGAAGCTTTCGATTGCCTTTGGTCCAATATCCAGACCCATCCAGTCGGCTGGAATAGCCTTACTGTCAGAGATCTGTCGTTCGGCATCATTGGAAAACTTATCCGCCAATCTAGAGTCTGCAGGAAGGAGTAAATTTACGCCTTTCGACTTAGCCTTTTCCACCAAGCTTAAGGCAAGATCTAATTTGTCATCTTCCACCAAAGAGTTTCCGATTTCGCCACCTTGTGCTTTAAGGAAGGTAAAAGCCATCCCTCCGCCGACGATCAGGTTATCGACGAAGTCGATTAATTTTTCCAATAAGAGAATCTTATCTGACACCTTAGCTCCTCCAATGATCGCCGTCACCGGACGATCCGGATCATTGATCACTCGATTGGCATTGTTGATCTCTTTTTGCATCAACAAGCCAAAGGACTTTTCGTCTGCACCAAAAAACTGTGCTACGGTTGTCGTAGAAGCATGTGCACGGTGGGCTGTGCCAAAGGCATCATTTACATACACATCTCCCAGCTTAGACATGGCTTCTGCTAAGGTGGTGTCGCCTTTGGTCTCCCCGTCATTGAAACGGGTATTTTCTACGACCAATACTTGTCCCATTGGGAGGTCTGCTGCCATTTGCTCTGCCTTGGCACCTACAGTTTCATCACAAAAGAGCACGGTAGTTTCCAGCGCTTTTGCCAGATGGTCGACAATGTGATTCAAGGTAAATCGCTCTTTGTCGATCGAACCATCCTCTTTGCGCTTTTTACCTGGGCGGCCTAAGTGAGACATCAATACAGCTGCACCACCATTATCCAAGATTTGACGGATAGTAGGGAGGGCTCCTCTGATACGGGTATCATCAGTGATTTCGAATGCACTGTTTAGCGGCACATTGAAGTCAACTCTTACTAAGGCTTTCTTGCCTGCAAAATCAAGATTCATAATGGGTGCTTTTTGAAAATATTGGTGGCAAAGCGGCTGAGGGAGCCGGACTTTGTGGGAAGGAATGAAGATCGTGAAAATCTGGAGCTACAGAAACCTGTAGGCTCCAGATATCCGATTGATATTAGCTGGTCAACTTATCGTGAAATAAGTGGACTTATTTTGTACAGATCAAGTGAGTCAAGTCAGCTAGACGAGCAGAGTAACCCGCTTCGTTATCATACCAGCTCACAACTTTAAGCATGTTGCCATTGACGTTAGTCATACCTGCATCGAAGATAGAAGAGTGCGGGTTGCGTACGATATCGCTAGATACGATAGGATCTTCTGTGTATTGAAGTACACCTTTCATTGGTCCTTCCGCCATCTCCTTAAACTTAGCATTAACCTCAGCTACAGTTGGCGTCTTTTCTAGGTTTACGTTGACTTCAATTAAAGACCCAGTAACTACAGGAACACGTACTGCAATAGCAAAAAGCTTTCCAGCTACTTCAGGTAACACTTTTCCAACTGCATTGGCAGCACCAGTACTAGTAGGTACGATGTTGAAAGCCGCAGCACGAGCACGACGAAGATCGCTGTGAGGAGCATCCTGAATACGTTGGTCAGCTGTGTAAGCGTGAGTAGTAGTCATAGCACCGTTGATAATGCCCCAGTTGTCATTCAAAATCTTAGCTACAGGAGCCAAGCAGTTGGTGGTACAAGAAGCATTAGAGAAAACGTTCGCACGACGATCCAATTCATCATCATTTACACCAAGTACGATGGTCTGAACACCCTCTCCTTTTGCAGGAGCAGAGATCACAACATCTTTAGCGCCAGCCTTAAGGTGTAAACCTGCTTTTTCCTTGGAGCGGAAAATACCGGTACATTCCAAAACAACGTCTACGCCCAAGTCAGCCCAAGGCAGCGCTTCAGGGTTGCGCTCAGAATAAGCATTGATGCTTTTTCCATTTACAACCAGCGCATCTTCAGTTGCTTCAACAGTGCCGTCGAAGGGACCTTGAGCAGAATCATACTTCAATAGGTGAGCAAGGGTAGCATTATCAGTAAGGTCGTTGATGGCAACAACCTCAATTCCATCTTTTTGTAGTAGGTTGCGAAAGGTCAATCTTCCGATCCGGCCAAAACCATTGATAGCAATTTTTTTAGACATAGTCTTGCACTTGATATTTGTTAATAAATTTTGAGTCTAGGTTGACAAGGCTGCCGAAGCAGCTTAGTTTCGGCTGCGAAATTGGAGAAAATCACGTTTAAAATCAACAAATTGCGGCCTTTTTTTTTATACTTAGTGTAAAAATAACAATAATTAAGTTCAAAAGGGTCAATTTTTGGTCAAATAGGGAAGTACATGCCCACCTATTTTTGCGCTGCCCATATAAATTTGACCACTAGACTCTTACCTGCAGTGCTAACTGGTTCTGTCTTTCTGCTTTATCTTGATTTTGCTTTGCTTGGATTTTTCGGTCTTTTTTCGCCCGCGCTAGCTTTTTTTAAGATGTCCTGCCTTTTTTGTTCCTCTTTTAAAATGTTCTCTGGATGAGGATCGTACCATTTGGCCGGGATCAACTCTTGGTTCCAAACTTGGTAGGCTGCAGATAGTTCTTGGACGATATCTGCATGTTGACTGGCTAAGTCTTTTTGTTCGTAAGGATCGGTGGCCAGGTCGAAAAGTAGAAGCTTTTCTTTGTAACCCGAGTAGATTAATTTGTAGTCGCCTTTCCGAATGGCATATCCGGCTCCATCAGAATAGCGCCAATAAAGCGTTTGATGTGGAGGGGCAGCGGTATCCCCAGATAAGAAAGGAAGCAGGTTTACACCGTCCAGTGACTTATCGGGAGTAATATTTGCGGCTGCCAATATGGTAGGGAAGATATCCAAAGCGCTAACTGCATGAGAGTAGTGTTGAGGATGTTTGAGTTCTCCGGCATAAGTAAACAAAAAAGGTACCCGGATCCCCCCTTCGAAAAGCATGCCTTTATGGCCTCGAAAGGGATAACTACTGGCTCCATGTAGATGTCCACCATTATCGCTATAAAAGAAGATCAAGGTGTTTTCGTAAAGGCCTTGATCCTTTAAGGTCTGAATTACTTTTCCTATTCCTGCGTCCATTCCTACTACCATGGCCCCGTATGCACTTCTTGCTCCATCTTCGATGTGCGCTGTTTTGGCTAAATATTCCGCTGTGGCATGAATGGGAGCATGGGGAGCATTGTAGGCTAAGTACAGAAAGAAGGGATCTTCTTCCTGCTTTTGGATGAATTTGACAGCTTCATTGGTAAAATCATCCGTTAAGTAGGTGAGTTCAGACTGAGGCACAATCTCGCCATTCCTAAGTACTCCTGATCGGGCTGGTTTCTTCCCGGTACTTCCCCAGAAGCTCATTCCCCCACCGTAGAAACCAAACCATTCATCAAAACCACGCTGCGTTGGCCAAAATTTCTCATGATCTCCGAGGTGCCATTTTCCGATCGCGCAGGTCGCGTAGCCATTTTCCTTCAGTACTTCAGAAAGCATTTTTTCATTTAAGGGTAGGCCCGCATTCTCATCCGCTTGATTGTAGGGCGTATTGTTTTCATGCCCAAATTTTTGCTGGTAGCGGCCAGCCAGGAGCCCAGCTCTACTTGGGCTACAGTAGGGATGAGAGGCATAGCCCGCATCAAAGACGATTCCGTCTCGCGCCAAAGCGTCCAAATAGGGCGTAGGGATGTCTTTCCCGCCATTGAATCCGACATCGTTCCAACCCTGGTCATCGGAGACGATAATGATTACGTTAGGCCGAGACTGGGAATAAATGGAGTATTGGAACCCTAGTAAGAGAAGAAATAGTATCAATCGCATAGTAGAAGGATTTTTGACAAGTTTAGTTCAAATATTCTCCAAGTAAGCTGATTCTCTGGTGTGTCACTGCCACATATGATTTGGAAGGGGACAGGAAATGATTATAATCCTTTCCAAATGAAGTTTTTAGTATTCTTCTAATGGGAAAGAAAGATTGCTTGTTAAATACATCCCTTCAGCCTTGTACTCTTTAAGGGAGACAGGTACTGATAAACATTTTAGCACATAAAGACAGATAGCATTTGTGCCGAAAATCAGCACAAATGCTACAGATAAGCTAATGTAAATCTCTACGTAAGACCATTTTATTGCAGCTAACTCGTTACACTTACGTCAAACTGGAAAGCGGGCAATAACATTTCTCATTTAATCTGCAATTGAACAATAGCCCAGGAAAAATCGGTCAGCAGATGCCCTTTGAATTGACCATCATAAGCTCTTGATACATATTGATCTGCAATATAAGCCGGGCCATTGGGAACAGAGGCTTGACCATGACAACTCATACAATTCGTATGGATGCCGCTATCATTATTGGGATTGACGTAGGTGTATTTTGCCAGGGTAGTCTGATAGCTAAAGGTAGAATGTTGGAAAGGAGCTTCCAAGTAGGGATTGTAGGCATAAATAGAGCTCTGGCCCTCTCCACTTCCACCGACCTTTGGTTGAGCGGGTACTACCATGTTGTAGGCTATGGCCATAGCATAGCGACTGGCAGCAGGATCATTCAGGATCACATTAGGACGTAAATTAGATATACCAGAGCTACTTGGAATCTGAGGAGAATTAGGATTTAGTGACCACCAGAAAGTTTGCCAGGTCCATCGGAAAGTTTCTCTCGTACTTACGTGCATGGCTGTCAGGATGTGTATGGCGCCTTGATCATCTAGAACGTGAATAAAGTCATCGATGTAGTAGATTTTATTACTGTGATTGACATCGGCTTGGTTGGTTGTCACGGTTACCGTATCCGTCATGTTGACGCCGCCCTTAGGGCCAACGGGACTGGGACCAGTCCAAACGGGGATTCTCACGCTTGTTGCTCCTTCTGGAATGGTATTGCCGCTAAAGACGGGCTTCAATGAAACCGCGGAAGTGGGTAGATGCAGGGTGACTATGCCGGGATTAGGTTTGGAACTCTGTAGCGCTAGACTATCGTTTAGGGCAGCGCTTTTTAGGAGATTATTCTGGACGATGTACGCTGCCATAGACGGGTCGAATTTATTGAAGGAGGTTGCGCTGAAACCGTTCCTGGCAATTTCGGGAGCATGGATGCTGATCTGGCGTGGCATGGCAGGCGTAGAAGGGGTTCTCTTCATATTGACTAGTGGAGTTCCTGCTTTCGTTGCATTTGTCACCTCTTTATCATCATACCAGGTTTCAAACCTTCGCAATCGATTATTGCCATCATAAGATTGGTCGGTGAGTTCTGTCAATGCTGCCCAGATATCCCAACCGTGCTTAATGATATTGGGGTTTGTTTCTAGCTCATTATTATCCACCTTGGATTGCTTGATCCATCCTTGGATAGTGGCCTCCGGTGTAGGAAAGGAATTTCCGCTGGCCAATGTGTTAGGCATGGGGATCGCTTTCACAGAGCCTGATGCTTCAGTTATGTTTTCTTCGACGGCATTGCCTTTCTTGCCACTTATTTTGCAGGCATTCGTAAGTACACTTAGCCCTAAGCAAAGGACGAATAAGGATTGAATGGTTTTTTTCATGATTATGAATTTGAGTAATATGGTTTAGGTGTTTAGTCTGTTACGGGAGGGCCAAGCAGTGCACAATAACTGGCCACGAATTCCATCAGGAAGTCTTGTCAGATGAAGGGGGATCTGCTCAGTGAATGACTGAATTGTTCAGTGCACTAGTCTGCCGGATAACAGCTCTTTGTTCAGAACGCTCTCCTTTTATGTTTATAGTAGTAGTTGGTGGTCAGAGTCATCGACTGAAACCCTGATTTTAAGGATGGGACTTTTCAAATTTACCGATGGCAATAGCTGAAGATGCCAATGTGCTGATGCATTGTCAAGGTAGGAAATAGTTATGTGAAAAATAAGCGTAAAAATACCCGTTTCGCGATTGAGTGGAAACACCTTTCTGCCAAACCTAACACCAATATTAGTTGAGTCAAATACTCAGCTATACTGTTGAATACTAACTTTCGATGGTTTTTATGCAAGCCTTACTCCTTCTTTGTGTAAACAAAGTCCGTCAAGCATGAAAGCGCTTAGGATCACTCATCTTTTGTTCATCTTATTGGTTTTATCACATCCACTCAGTGGTCAGGCTTGTCAGAGGTGTTCTGAACTTCCCTCGCTACCAGCTGGGTCAGAACCTGCTGATCTAATGCGTGTATACCTTGAAGGAGAGAACGGAATTGGTGGAAATGATTGCTGGGTCCATTGCCATCCAAATGGGCGAGATTATGTCATTACCCCTAATAGCTGGGGAAGAACACCTAGCCCAGGTAGACAAGGACTTATTGATATGGCATTCGAAGCAACTACCGATTCTAGGCGACTAATGGAAAATCTCGGTAGTTTACAGCGCAGTATTTATATTATGTTGAATAATACTACCCGTATTGGTGAATTAGCTAGAGCCTTCTGGCCAGTGGGAGATGAATGCTGGATACAAGCTGGGCTACGCAATTTACGTCCGTTATCCAATGGGGAACGCAAATTTGTATTTGCACATGAGATTGGCCACTGCTTTTTGATGGACAATATTGAGGGGCATTCGGCTGCTAGTCCCGGATATGATGCATGGTGGGATGAAAGTGCCGCCGAGTACCTTTCATCTCTCGTTTATCCTCGCAATAATATGGAGTATCGATTTGCACGGGCTTATTCCTTTAGCACTCCTTTTACGCAGCCCTATAACGCCTATGTACTCCTTCACTACTATGCAAGAGAGAACAATCAGGCTGCTGTGCTACGGTTGCTACAGGGCTTATATGATCATCCCGGACATTCAAACCGACTGTCTTTCCTACGGAGCATTAACTTCGGCCCGTTTTTTCATAAGTTCAACTATAGATTTATTCGAGAGGAAATCCCAGATGCTGGGGGAGGGATGATACCAAATAACAGATGGTTCTCATTCCAAACTTACACCCTAAAACCTGCACAGCATGAAATAGAGTTGACTGATATCTTACCTGAGCAGGCCAATCTCATTCATCTGTCTATTCCTGCTGGATATGATGCAGTGCTTAACCCCATAGAAAACACAGCAATGGAAGTAACCATTGTGGCGAACCGAGTCGGTATGTATCCTTGGGTAGCGGATCAGGGAGTTGAAGGGAGTTGCAATGAGGAAAGTAGCGTAGCCCTGTTAGTCACGCATCTATCAAATGATCCTATCAAATATACCAAGCTTAGGTATCAATTAACTCCAAAAACGAATTGCTGTGAAGGAATTGGAGGCTTCACCCAAGCTATTGATCCCTGCCTTATTGGACGTTGGAGGGTAGATTATTCAGGTGCGTCCTACAGAGGGATGGCCGAAATTAGTGGAGATATTACCATTGATTTGAAGCAAGAACCAAATGGACAACTAAAGGCCGAATTTGATATCCGACGTCAATATGATAGTGATGACTATGATATTCACAAAGGCACTGCCACCGGATGTCTAGTGGCTTATCCTACAGGATCACGCGGTGGTGGAGCTACCTACCTAAAGATCATGAATGGCGAGCTTGGCTTGCAGAACCGACACTTCGAGTGCTGCACCCGTAGAGGGGATACAACGGATATCACATTAGAAATTGCGCAGTGGTTGCGGCATTTTGTCTTCGGCTATCTTCGATGTGATGAGCAGACGATAGAGGGCTTGGGCGGCGTGCGCCTGATTAAAATGGAGTGAAGCTTATAATTGATCTCTTCTTGATACCCTGTAACTTCTATTCAACTTGGATGCGCTTTCAGGTTTTTCGCCAAGTCAAATAGGCCTAGATCAACCGGTGATCGATAAAATTTGTTCATGTTTCCGAGGCGATTTTCTTGCTTTGCTAATCGACCTTGACTGTTATTGAACCCTTTAACTATCGTGAACCATGAGAAAAGCCTACTTTCCATTTATAGTAGTTCTCCTTGCTTTGTTTTTTTCTGCCTGCCATACGAAGGAACCCAAATTAGAGGATCAAAAAACTTCGACCCAAGAAGGATTATACTTTGGGCAAGAACCGCCAAGCCTGACTGCTGAGCTTTTTGCTCCGGGTATTGTTTCGGTCGAAGGCAGATACGAATATGCGGTTTCGTTCTCGCCAGACTTGAAAGAAATGTATTTCTCGGGAGAAAGAGAAGGAGAAGTTCAATCCGTATTTTTCTCAGCGCTTGATGATACAGCATGGACGCAGCCTGAAAAGGCAAGTTTTACCGGAGGCGAGAAGAGTAATGAGTTTGAAGCCTTTGTAACCAATGGAGGGGACAAGTTGTATTTTGCAGCTTATGATTCGATTTTCTCAGATGAGCATATATGGTACGTAAATCGCCTCGGGGACAAATGGAGTGAGGCTGTGGAACTTGATTCGCCGATAAATGATGACCTTGTCTTCTACCCGAACGCCGCTGAAAATGGAGATTTATATTATACCAGTATTTCACAAGGGAAAATGTACTACGCACCTAATCAAGACGGTCGCTTCCCGGAAGTTCGCGAAGTCGGAATTGATTTTGGCGTTCATGGCTTTATTTCCCCTACACAAGACTTTTTGTTGGTAGATGGGCGAAAAGAGAATGATGAGACCAAAGACAAGGATATCCACGTCTGCTTTCGGAAAGAAGATGGCAGCTGGTCCACACCAATCAACTTGGGGCCAGGTGTGAATTCAGACTATACCGAGACCTGTCCAAGTCTGACTCCTGATGGCAAATATTTGTTCTTTAGTCGGTACAATGAAGAGGGAGGGGTATCCAATATCTATTGGGTGAATGCAGAAGTTATTGATCGGGTGAGACCGGCAGACCTCAACAAGCTCTCATCTTAATTTGCCGAGACTTTTGGAGCTCATATATACACAAAAAAATAATGACAATGCTAAAGATACCTTTAGTTGCCCAGGCCATTTACCCATTTGCGTTGATCATCCTGTCCAGTGTTTTAGCAACAGCTCAAGAAGTAAGTTCTTTTGTGGATACTCGAGATCAGCAGACCTATGAGATCGTAAGTTATGCACTCCCTGATTCTACACTAGTTTTTTCTGACCAGGATGAATATGGCACCTACTTGAATGGTAAATCGGAATCCTTCAAGGTATCATTTGAAGACGGTCTGCCGCCATCTATGACCTGGATGACGCAAAATTTGAATTTCGAAATGGCCGAATCAAAATGCAAATACGATTCAGATTCTAACTGCCAATCATTCGGTCGACTCTATACTTGGAATACTGCTATAAATGCGTGTCCTGAGGGTTGGCATCTTCCCTCGGATGAGGAGTGGTACTTACTGGCATATTTATATGGTGGCGTTGCTAATGCTGGCCAGCATCTAAAGAGTACAAACCTAGGAGGGACAAATGAGAGTCTTTTTAATGTTAGGAAGCCGTCGATTTTTTGGTCATCAGATGAATTGGATGCAACATCTGCCTTGGATTGGAAAGTTAATTTTCGTTGGGTTAAGCTTCAGCGTTGGAAAGGCGGAAAAGAGCTTTACAATTCAGTTCGTTGCGTGCGTGATTATTGAAAAACATCGCCTTTAAATCCTCATAATGACGGAAATATCGAAAAATGGGCGTTCAAGACAAATTTCGTCAACAAGTACCCTTACGGTAGGTGAATAAATAAGCCAGAAAACGTGAAATTGAGTGCTAAGACGAGAAAAACCTCTGGTTTTGAACGATTAATCGCTAAGCATGCTGATGCTACAGGATGCCAAACTACGAGAGACTAAGGCTCTAAAATCTTTGCGTCTTCTAGACCCATTTATCAAATGAATTCTTTTACGGATTCCCAATCTGAAGCATTGAGTAAGATGATAAGTTTCTTTTCAGTTTCCTTATTGATGGCTCTCACTTCTGACAGAAAAGCTTCTACCGTCAATGTAAGATCTCCGTCTTCTGGATACTTGTCAAATAGATGTGCTAAAAAGCGCTCAAAATCCCATTGATTTGTTGTTTTTTGTTTGAATTCATTGTTAAGCCAATTGGCTATTAACCACCCACCCTCGTAAACAATGTTGTAATTTGGTCCTTTGTTTTCCCCACTATTTAGTATACTGACTTTGCCATTTTTCCTAATCATTGTATTCTTTAGGCGTAAGAGTCTAGATTCATGCAAGCTTGTGAGCTGATTTTTACTTATATGACCGTTTTTGTGTAAAGCCCTCTCTGTCATGAACTCTGTGAAACCCTCGGTAAGCCATTCCATTTTTCGGTTTTGAGTTACGCCATTGAGTCGATGGGAATTCCACATATGAAAAAGCTCATGAAAGACAGTGATTTTCCAGGATATAGAAGTATTCATAGATTCTTCTGAAAAGGCACATGTTGAGCTGTAGGGATAGGCTTCCCCTCCACTGTCTCGACCAGGTACACTATATATAAGTTGCACATATCTAACGGGCTTATCTAAAGGAAATAAATCGACATAATAATTTGAAATGTCGATTGCCATTTCTTTTATAAGTTTAACGGATTCCTGATTATTTAAGAATGATGCAATACTATATGATAAGTTACTAACAACGATATCAGTGGTTTTCATCGGACCAGAGGTAAGTATGATATTGGCATACGCAAACTCTCTAAGACTATTTGAAATGTAGCTCTCATTTTGTTTCTTCCATGGTACAGTTATTTTCAATCCTGCTGGATGGCTGATTGTCACCTTTGTTTCCGATCTATAATTGCTGAATATGAATAATGGTTTAGCTACTACGAAATAATCAATTCCAAAAGATTTACCAATTGCTGTATTAAGGTTGGGATAATTCTTGTCTATATATGATATATCTACGGTGTATGTAAGTTCTAGAGTGCCTACTACTTCTCTGTTAAGCTTGGCTTTGGTGATGTTAAATTCCTTAGTTTTTATAAATTCGATAATTTCTAATGGATCTTTCGAATCATCTGACATGCTTTCAATAGTGATAACATCCCACCAACTTTCAATAACTGGAAGAAATCGTTTGTCATGAGGAAGGATATAAAATTCATTTTCATCGACTTGGATTCGTGCCTTGACCGAAATCGAACGAGATTTCAATCCATTGAATGTTATATGGTATGAATTAACCTCTTTGCTATCTTGTACATTAGTCTTTGCATTTGGTAAAGATTCACACCATAAAGAAGATGCTGAAATAATTAAATACAGTATAAATTTATTCATACTTCAAAACTAGATATTCCCATTTGGACACCCATACTATTTCTTGTTCATTTCGGTTCAACTCTGTTCAACTTGATTCAACATTGCACAGAACGTTGCGTACAATAAGTAGAATGTCTGAAAAAGAATGCCTTTTCAATGAAAAGGGTGGTGAATAATTGCCTTTCCGTCTCTATCGAACATTGCTGGAAAATGGGGTCGGTGTTTTTGTAGTTTTCCCCGAGAATGGCTTATGGCCTGGCCATAAGCCGCCAAATACTGGTGGCATATCGTTGGATCAAGGCTACCATACATAATCGGCCAGAACAAGACACCTGCAGACCAGCCTGCCGGCTGGCAGGCATCTACTCAGACGGTGTGGCTAGGTGTCGGTCAAAGTATTCGATTATCTTGCCAAACAGATAGCGATTGTAATGCCGCTCCCGGCTCCATCCGTGCGTCGCACCCGGTGCAAACGCAAAGTCGAAGTCCTTGCCCTGTTTGATCAGTTCTTCAGCTAACACGGCCGTCGTCTTGAATGGTACCACATGGTCCTGGATACCGTGGATGAACAAGAGTTTGTCCTGCAGATTCGCTGCATACTTGAGCGCTTTTCTTTCGAAGATTTCCGGATGTGTCTGTGGGCGACGAACAATCGCGACGTCGTCCGTGCCAAAGAACATAGGGTCAACAGCCGCCGCTGCAGCAACCCCCACCTGGAATAAGCCCGGCTTCATCAACAGAGAATAAACGGAGAGTGTGCCACCGTAACTGCTGCCCCAGATGCCGATGCGATCGGGATCGACATAATCCAATGACTCCATGTAGGCAACGGCACTCGCATAATCCTCAATGTCCTGGTCGGCAAAACCCAGCAGGAACTCTTCACGGAATGCCCGGCCATAACCGTTGCTACCGCGTGAATCCACCTGCACGATAATATATCCCTTCTTGGCCAACAGATGTTGTACGAGGCTGTAGTTACCGGCCCAGCGGTTCCTCGCTGTATTCGAATAAACGGGCCCAAACAGCACTGGATACTTCGTACCAGGCTGCATGTTGCTAGGTTTCAGAATCCGGGCATGTAGCGTGTAGTCATCTACAAGACTGGGGAAACTGACGTATTCCGCAGCTGCCCAGCTTCGTTCGGTGAAGGCGGGCAAGGGCGAGTGGGTTACTCGCGTAGCGTCACCACCCTCGCTGCTTTGTACGTAAAGCTCGGGTGGTGAGGTGTCATTGCTGTGCATGAACACCAAGTGCCGTCCGTCCGGCGAGGGGTAGCCAACGTTCAGGCCCGAAAGACGCGTCACCTGCTCGGGATCGCCACCAGATATCTTCAGGCGATACACCTGTTGTTCGTACGGATTAACGCCATTGCCTGCATAAAACAGGGCATCACCAGCAATACTTGGGGGGGACAACACATCGTAGGAAGGATCTGTCAGGAGCTGCGGATGATCCTTAGACGGTGAGGCATCGATCGTATAAAGGCCGTAGCGATCACCCATATCGCTTAAGAAAACGACCTGCTGTCCATCCGGATGCCAGTTAGATCCAAACGAGGTATACATGCGGCTCTCTCGAACCCCTCGCCAAATCTCGCGCACTTGGCTTTCTCCAGGTGCAAGGACGAACAACTTACGTTCAACCGCCGTGTCGGATCCGGTATCAACCAGCAGCGCACCGTCTCGTGACCAGTTGAAGTCAATGACCTGGTTGGCGTGCGGGTCTGGCAAATCGAGGTACATAATGTTACCGCTTTCTACATCGAGCAGGCCAACCCTGCGAATCTCGTTTGGATCGCCCGGGTAACCTCGGCGTACTTCGTTGGGATTGGTTTCGGCAGCGAGGTAATCCGGGAACGGCACCTTTCGCATCTCGCGTCGATCAACGGCGTGAAAAGCGATAGTCTTACCATCTGGGGACCACTTGTAGGTTGGCCCACTCCAGATGCCTGGCCCGATTTCACGTTCCGGTCGGCTATACCGCCCCTTCGGTAAGCTCGAGAGACTGGCAATGCCGATCTCGGTAAGTTGGCGATTCTGTTTAGAAGGGAAATCAGCAAGCCACAGGTCACTGTTCCGTATGTACGCCACTTGCTTGCCGCTTGGCGATATCGACAGATTACCTGCACCTTCCTCGACCGGCATAAGCTGACGGTCGTCTCCTTGGCTTAACGATGTCTGCCACAGGTTGTTACCTCGCAGGCTGACAATTGTGTTCGCGTCGGTCCAGACAATATCGCGCACTGACGCGGATGCCGTATTGGAACTGAGGCGCACTTCCTTCCCATCGCTTGTGGATACCCAGAGGCCACGCCCAGGAATTCCTGGTTCACTCCAGGAAAAGGCGAAGTGCTCGCTGTTCGGTGCCCAGGCAGGCCGTGACGGACTTGTTCCCGTCAGTTTTGGCGTTGCGAAGAGGTTATCAAGAGTGAGTTCACCTTCCTGTGCTGTGACTGTTGCGGGCATCGCCATCAGTAAGGCTGCCACCACCCATGTGTTCCAAAAAGAGGTCTGCTGCATGTGTCTGCTTTAGTAACGGTCTAGTAAAGTAATCTTATACTGCTCAAATAGCGTTCTCGCCATTGGAGAGTCTGCTTTCTGAAGGTCTTGCAAGTCGGTTTTTTTGGGGTTTTCTCGTCACCACTTCCCAAGCGTATAGCATCTAGCTAACCCGCCATAAAATCAAGTCTTCTTGCTTGGCTTTTCTAACGCATACTGCTTAGTCGATTGAAGATAGAATCAAAATTCCATTTCGAAAAACAAGGTTCCATTTATCTTAAGTAGTACGTCAATAGGCTCTCCGGTTTTTGGGCTACTTCTGGAGCTCCTAATTGCTGTAATTGTGATTGATCCAATTATTTCTTCTCATGGATTGTGAGAAGTACGTTTCTAAAGTTTCTGGAAGAATAAAGGAAGGTGTAGCTATTATAATTTGGGCTTACTATGGCTACTGACCTGGAATTAGGTATTTGACTTTAGTTTACGGAACACTCCAAGATAATACCATAACTGTAGGTGAAAAAACAAACCAGAAAAGGTGAATTTGAGCCCTAAAACGAAAAAACCCTCTTGCTTTAAACGATTAATCGTTTAACAAGAGGGTCTTAGCAGCCCGTACGGGATTCGAACCCGTGTTACCAGGATGAAAACCTGGCGTCCTAACCCCTAGACGAACGGGCCATTTGATAATTTTCTGTATGCTTTGCTTCCAAAGCGGTGGCAAATATATAACCTTTCTTAAAAAATCAAAAGGTCTGAGAAAAAATATTGAGTTTTTTTTCAGACCCAAAATATGGGTCTTTTCTATCTGTCTTGATTTTCAACAGAATAGGGGAGAAATAGTTCCTTTCAGCTTAGAAAAATATTTTTTTTGGTGAGGTGGATTTCAAATCCTTTGGGATTGCGGATTCGGATTCCGTCGATGAAATGAGCCCTTTGATAAGATAAAATGTGCAAAATGTGCAGGATGAGATAGCTTGTAGTTAGTTCTCAGCTTTCTTCACCTAAATTTAACATTATGCATGATTTTAATGCTATGTCTACTCCTCAATTACGCAAACAACAACAATGGCATGATACTGCTCTAAAGGTAGTGGTACTAGGCATTACATTTGCCCTTTTTGCCATGTGTTATGCTTACGTTAAAGAGGGCACGCTCGCGCTAAGCCTGCTTATTAGTTGTTGTTTTGCTGGCGCTTTGGCCTACCCGGTATACTTGCAGCGAAACAGAGTCGTACGCTTATTGAGAGAAAGAGCTTAGGACGACTCCATCATTACTGATCAAGGACTTTACAAAAATTTAATCGGGAGCTGTTAGTCAGTAAATAGCAATTTGCTACTTTGCTGCCACACCAAGCTCCCATTATTTATGTCCTACGTCAGAATCACAGCCTTACTATCCCTGATCCTTCTTACCTCTTTTCCATTGCTCTTGGATGCCCAATCCCAGCAAATTGCCGATTGGACTTTTCATCCCAATTATACCTTGCCGCGAAATGCCGCCAATTATCCAGGGAATAAGGTAGATCCTCCCCAAGGACGATTCGATCGGTTCAAACGCCTAGGCGGGCCAGTGGTCTTCCAGGGACAAAATCCAACGCAAAGAATATCTGATTTGCTTGAGCGCACAAAGCTTCCCACTTCTGCCTTTACACTTGAGTTGTTCTTGTTGAATCATGTAAATCAGCCCGTAGGAGTCCTGCTGACCACTGGTAGTATCGCTGGACCCAAATGGTATTTAGGGTACTATGATGATGAACTGAGTTTTTATTTACAGGATGAGAATGATGATGAAGCGTTAATTGAGACCTCATTGAAGAAAGGATGGAAGAACTATTGGTTACATGTAGTTGCGGTATTTAAGGAGGAAGAGATTCAGTTGTATGTAAATGGGGAACTTAGGGAAAAGCAAGCAGTTAAAGCTCCTCAGATAGCGTATCCTGAGAAATCTATGTTGGAATTGTTTGGGTATTTTGCCAATGAACCCTTTATGGAGTTATCCAATTTGGTAAAGAAGATCAATCTGTATGCAACGGCTTGGACTAGCGAGGACGTTGATCTAGGGTTTGATCAAATGAAGGGGCAAGTAGAAAAGGGGCTGCTATTCGAGGAGGTGTTCCACTTTACCGTTGGCCCCTATTTGAATATGGCTACGCAAACAGGTATCAATATCCTTTGGGAAACGGATCGACCTGCCACGGCGACAGTAAAGTATGGCCGACAACTTCCATTGGATCAAGAGATTTCTGTCGATAGTTTAGCGTACATCCAAGAAATCGCCCTGCAAGACTTGGAAACTGCCGCACCCTACTATTATGAAATTATTGCCATTGATGAAAACGAAGAGCAGATGTCGTCAGGGGTATTGACTTTCTCGACCGCCGTTGCCGGTGATGGAGCCTTTTCCTTTTGCATTCTCGGAGATACAGAAAGTCGTCCATATATTAATCAGCAATTGGGAAAAATGGTTTGGGGGGAAAGACCCAATTTTATCATGCACTTGGGAGATGTTACTGATGGGGGTAAAGAACCAAACAAGTTTCAATGGACACAGGAGTACTTCACAGGAATTACCCCTGTGGCCAGCCGGATTCCAGTTTTTCCAGTTGCGGGTAATGGCGAGTCGGATCTCTATTGGTATAATCGCTACCATGTCCTGCCAGCACCGGAGGCCTACTACAGTTTTTCTTTTGGCAATGCTGAATTCTTCATGCTCAATAGTAATGAGCGAGATGAGTTACTGCAGGGCGGCGTGCAATACGAATGGCTAAAGAAGGCCCTGAGTGCTTCGACCGCCACCTGGAAGTTTGTATCACACCACCACTGTCCAGTGTCTTCTGACGAAAATGACTTCGGTAATACCTGGGGGGGCAAGCAATCTGAGCGAGGGGATCCTAGATTCGATGCGCTTAAGAAACTATATGAGGATCTTAAAGTCGATGTCGTATTCTACGGCCACGTTCACGCTTACGAACGATCCTGGCCGCTGAAGGATGGTCAGATTGACCAGGAAAATGGCGTTATTTACTTGAAGAGTGGTGGTGCTGGTGGAAATTTAGAGGACTTTACACCTACGCGATCGTTCTTTACCAATAAGGTGCAGAATGGACATCATTACTGCTTAGTAGATATACACCAAGGGAAGTTCTCCTTCAAGATGTTTGACCTAGAGGGGCGCTTAAAGGATTTTTTCGAACTTGAAAAGTAGTTGTTTCTTAAGAGGCGTCTCCTTCGCGAAAGGTAGTTCGATCTGGCGTGTAACCATCGGGGAATCTAGCCTTTAGCTTGTCAATATTGTGCTGCATGACTTCCTCCAAGGTTAAGTCAAACTCGGTGCAGAGTGCTGCTACATACCATAGTACATCTCCTAATTCTTTCTTCATTTTCAAGCGATCTATACCTTGTTGGTGAAAGATCTGTTTCTTGACAAGATCTGCTACTTCTCCGGCTTCTCCCGCCAAGCCAATGGCGTTCCAGGCGATCATGGTTTGCGTATCGCTAATGTCGAAATCTGGTCGTTCGATGAGCGTGCGATTGGCTAATTTTTGGTAAATATTGGCTTCCATATTGATAAATAGTAAGCCACAAAGATATAGATAATGCCCAGGGCTTAGGTAGGTCCGGCAGAATTAGATGTAGTAAATCAGAGCCCTAGTATAATGGTAAAATCCTTAGGAGAAAATTACTTAGTTATAGGACGGTAATACCTAAAATCAAAGTTGAACTAACAATACATTTTGGTTTGCCTTAATATGAGGATTTTTTTAATAAGTGTTGTAACTTAAATCCCTTGCTAGCGTAATATTGAGCATGCCGAACAACTAAGCGATAAAGTTGCCTAGGTTGCTGGTTCTATTTTTTCAACTTATTTAGGACAGTGGTCGAAGCATTCATTTTGAACCTCAAAGCCCTTTCATGTTGAGTCAAAACTACTTACGCTTAGTTTATTGGTTTCCGCAACTTTCCGCTTCTTGCAGTCGATCTGTATATCACGCTGTTCTATTTTCCGTAATAATCAGTTGTTGTAATTTGACCGACCTGCCAGCTCAGAGCAACATGGTGCTGTACAACATGCAATTCGTACCTCAATCCCACCAATTGAATCCCGCACAAATGCCTTTTATGAAATGGCATTTGGGACTCCCGGCACTATCCAATATACGTTTGGGGCTAGGTTCTACCGGTTTTGATTACGACCGTATTGACGCTCAAATTGTGGCAGATGAGGCCACGTATAGTACGCTTATCAACCCTAATGCACCAGAGCTTAATCGTACGATAATAGATTTCGAATTACAGCTGATAAATTTTGGTTTCCAGTTTAATCAAGGGCGGTCCTACTTAAGTTTCGACCTTTCTGATGCTTTCTATGCCAGCGGCAACTACACCAGAGATTTTGCGGTGATGTTCGATCGGATTGATAACAATCAATTACAGGAGGCAGGCAGTATGACTTTTGACCAAAGTAGGCACAACTTTGACCTAGCCTATTACAGAAGCTATGGTGTCGGTTTTACCCAACAGATTAATCGAAAACTTAGTCTTGGTATCCGGGCCCGCTATTTGCAGGGAATTCTCAGCCTCAAGTCAGAAAACCAGGGTCTTCTTTTTCATTACCCTGGCGAAGGAACTATTTTTGATGTAGAGGGGCAATTGGCGATAATGACCGCAGGCCGGAGCTTGGTGGACGAAGTAGATGGGGTGTCAAGTCTATTCCCATCTGGCAATGGGGGATTTGCTTTTGATCTCGGTGGGTTATATCGCTTGAATGATAAATGGGAATTCTCTTTTGCTTTACAACAGTTGGGGCAAATTACCTGGAACAATGATGTCAATTATACAGCGGTAGATAGCAGGTATGCCTTCAGTGCAGTGGATATTGATGATCACTTTGATACCTGGGCGGTAGTGGGAGATAGCCTGATGGACGGACAAGGAGTGAACCTGCCAAGCGGGTTTACGACGGTTTTGCCACAACGCTACTTTATCGGGGCTAATTATTTCTTCTCTCCCAATTCTAGTGTAGGGCTCTTAATCAATCCCGTAAGCTACTATCAAGCCACAGATCTAAACCTAGCCCTTACATTCCAGACGCGCCTGGCGAAAATATTGGGAGTTTCTGCTGTTTTCGGTCATTCCCGGTATGCTGACTTTAATGTAGGCACTGGAGTTTCCGTAGAATTGGGACCTTTCCAGCTATATGTACTGACGGAGGCCCTGTTCAGTAGTACGAATTGGCGCTCAGCTGAAATGGCCAATGCGCAATTGGGGATCAACTTTAATTTTGGCAGGTATAAGAGATCTGATGTTGTCACATCGGAGGAAGTCGAAGCTACAACGGATGTGGTATTGGTAGAACCGGGTTCTTCAGAAAGGAAGAAAAAGGAAAAACCGGAGAAACAAGCCCGTCGAGAGAAAACAAAGCGGATCGCCGCTACCATCGAAAAGCCAAGCCGGAACAAGCCAGAAGAAGATGTACCAAGTTCTTCTGAACTTGAACTGAATCTTTTGCCTCAAGTTTCTCCTGGCTATTTTCTCTTTAGTGCTTCGATAGCAAATCTACAGACGGGCTTACGTGTGGAGCGTGCAAAATACGAGGTCTACACGATGTCAGCTGATGGAGAGCAAAAGTTATTCTTGATTGGTAGTGTGCTGAATGGAACCTTTTCGGTTCAACTAGCGGTCAACCAAGTTCATGTCCTGAAGATCTTGGCTCAAGGGTATCAGGATCAGGAAGTTCCTTTGCGAAAAGTGGAGTTGGAAAAATCCCAGACGGAGATACGAAGACAAATTAAATTGGTACCTAAGGAAGCAGGTATGGCAGTACAGCAATCCAGTGTCTTGGAGAGCGAGCCCGATACGATCAAGCAGGTGGATACCCAACCGGAGACAGCTACTCCAGATGAAGAAGCTCGGCCTATTCAGGAAGATTCTCCCTCGGTTTCTTCTGCAGGAACCGATCTGCTTCAAGCTGATCAAAATTTGTCAGCATGTAGGCTTAGAGGAAGCACCAGTTTGCGCAAAGCGGCCACTCATAGAAGCGGAATTATTTTGCGATTGAAAGCTGGGTATCAAGTGAGGGTGCTGGAAAAAACGACTGATAGTTGGTGGAAGGTCAAGTATGAGGATCAAACGGGGTTCGCCAAAGCGGCCTTAATGGAGGAAATCCAGGAGGATTAGATGTTGAAACAAATTGGTTTTTTGCATCTTTATGTTTCATTATTGCTTTACAATTCTTATCTTTGAGATGATTTTCGGCTTCTTAAAATCCTACCTGTATGAATGTTGAAGAATTTCACGCTTATTGCATGTCTAAAAAAGGCGTGGAGGAAACTTTTCCCTTTGATGAAGAGACACTAGTGTTTAAGGTGATGGGCAAGATGTTCGCCCTCACTGGTTTAGAACACGCTGAGTTTCGCGTAAACCTCAAATGTGACCCGGACTGGGCGATTGAACTACGAGAACAATATCCGGCTATTCAGCCTGGGTGGCATATGAGCAAAAAGCATTGGAACACCGTCTACTTCGAAGAAGACCTTGAGGCCCATTTTTTAAGACAGTTAATTGATCACTCCTATGATTTAGTTGTCAAGGGGTTATCGAAGAAGTTGAAAGAGGAATTAGCTCAATTGTAGACCTTCCTTAGCGCTCTTTAGCCAATTGTTGTAGTAACCAGCTCCTCGCGGTAAGCATTTCCGTTTCTTGGATTTCAGCCTGTAGTGTATCAAGCTCTACTAATCTAACCTTGGACAATTTGTGGACGAACCGAATGAAGTTGAGGTATGGCATTCTGACCTCCTTGGTGATTAACTTCTTGCGTTGAAGAAAAATTTTGAAGGATGACAATAGGGAGTACAAAGCTTCTTCTTGTCCCGTTTCATAGTAGATCTTGGTGAGTGTTAGTTTTGCCCCAAAGCTATACTGAACATCGCTAAATTCCACTTGCCGAAGATGGATTTGGGCTCTGGGATAGTCTTGCAAAGCATAATATAGATCGGCCAAGTTAAAATGTAAGGCATCCTGTTGCATGTGTGGAGGGAGTTTAGGAGCGTAGTCCGCGATAAAGGTCTCCGTCCAATCGTATTCTTTCAGACCAATCCCTAGTTTCACCAAGTTCTTAAAGGTCCAAGGAGAGAGGTAGCCATCTTCAAACAATACTCCCTTTTGTATGCCCTCCTGATAGATCGACATTAATTCGTTGGCATAGGATTTTTCCCCGTATCTAATCTTCCTTATGCAAAAGTTGATTACGCTGAAGTAAAGATCCCTGAGCATAGAGGTGGAGAAGTGCGTTCCATATTCTCGCAAGAGTTCCCGCAATTGCAGAAAGTGCCTTGGTTCTGCTGGGTTTTTGAGACTTAGTAGTAGTTGTTCGAGTGTTCGGATCGCAGGCGAGTCAAAGGGGAGATGGTCGACCATTTATCATAACCTGGAGTTACCACATGCTGTCGATCCAGCATAGCACAGAGATGGTACAATTTCTTAAACAAGTAGTATTGATCGAAATAATCAGCAGACTCTTGTAAGCCTGGATCATATCTTCGCTCCTTTAAACTAGAAAAATGCTTTTCGCGGAGGTCAGCCAGGAGATACTGCTGATAAAAGTATTGCTCGTCTCCTCGTTTAGTCTGCTGCAGTTTTTTCTGTGCAGTTTTCATCCCGAATTGATAATGCTTCTCAAGCCGGTTATCTATACAGTATCGTAACTGAAAGTAATTGGTGAGGATACCTGCTTCTTCAAAGCCAGAAATACTGACATAGCGTTCAATTAGCTTCAGTAACTGACTGCTGAGGTAGTTCAATTGTTTTTCATCATAGTTTTGATTCGGAAACGCCTTACGGAAGAGTTCTTTTCGATTCAGTTTCTCGGGAGGAAATCCTTTTGCTGCTAGTTTCTTCAGATGCCTGTAGTACTGTAACAAGTCCGTCTGCTTGTTGAAATAGGGCGAAGCAACAAAGTCATCTAGTGCACGTCGTTGCTTGCTATCGAAAGTTTGCAATATTTGCACCAATTTGCTATTGATCATGGAAGATAAAGTCTGATAAATTTTAGATGCAAAAATATTATAATTTATTGATAGTGAAGATGGTAATTGTATGTGATTGGTAATTTTGTAGACAAAAAATCTTGATAAATACCAAAAAATGTAATTGCAGCACATTAGGCAAGATGATACCTTTGACACAAAATGACCGCACTGCCCATGAAATATATAGATCGACTACTACTTAGTCTCTTTCTCCTCTGTTTGCTCCAGTGGCCAATTCTAGGTCAGGTATTCCCTGGAGATGCTGACAATAACGGTAGGGTCGAGCATTATGATGTGTTGTACACGGGCTATGCATTTGGTGAGATCGGTCCTAGCCGATTGGGTGAATCTCCTGATGATGCCGAAGCGGTTATCAGTCTGCTGTGGGAGGATATATTTCCATCTGGACTCAATTTTGCTTTCGCCGATGCGGATGGCAATGGAGCGGTTGACTTCCTTGATCTATTGACCATTTCGACTAACTATGGTATTGAACACGGGGTGGTAGTAGCCAGCGAGTTTTTGGAAGGAGTGCCGGGTACCGACCCTGCTATAAGCTTCGATCGCAGTGCTGTTCCCCCGATCGTTACCGAAAACTCCCGCCTAGAAATTCCCCTCTTCCTCGGCACCTTAGATGCCCCTCTAACAGATGTAAATGGAATTGCCTTTACGATCACCTATGATGCGGAGCTAATTGCTGATTTGCGCTTAGAACTAGAGCCGGATTGGTTAGGGCGGGATAGTCAGTTATTTATTTTGCAGGGCGTGCCAGAGGCATCCCCTGTTAACCAAGCCAGGTTGGATGTGGCTATGACTCGACTGGGTAAACAACCCGCCATGGCCTTCGGGAAAATAGGCACCTTATCCATCATTATAGAGGACGATCTGATTGAGCTATTGCCAGATAATGTGGACCAATTGCCAGTAGCGATTAGCGTGGTGGGAGTCGGTGTCATTGATGGAGATTTCAATACCATACCTGTCGTTGAAGACAGTATTCACCTAGATGTCATGAATCCCGCAGCCATCTCAGATGTGATTGACAAGGATCAAAACAAGTTGGTTAAGGTCTTCCCTAATCCAACGCAATCACAAGTGAATATCCAATCAGCGGACTTAATCCAAGAGGTACAGTTGTTCATGCTGAATGGTCAGAAGTTAAAGACGCTTACAGTCCCCAATAAGAAAGATTTCATAGTCCCCGTACAAGGATTGCCGGCTGGGCCCTTACTCTTGAAGATCATTGGAGTTCACAGTATCACTACTAAAAAGATCTGGATCCAATCTCCTTAAAAACCACCTATCATAAACCAATTGAAATGCCCGGCAATCCTAACTCCTTAGCTAAATGAAAACAATGTTTTTGACCACTACTATTTATAATGCTAAAACTATTGAGAAGTTATGAAAACAATCTACGATCCCAAATCTAGCCCCCTCGTTCAGCGCAAACGGAGCTACTTGACCATCCTTTTGGCGCTGCTGGGGTGGTTCGCCCTCAAGGGACAGGAGGTAGCAGTGGGGAATGTCGTTTTTGGCGAAGCTGAACAGGCAATTCCCGGCTACCCGGTCCTTATGGTGTATGAAGACGCAGAAGTGGAAGTATTCACTGATGAAGAGGGATTCTTTTCGGGGCCCTTGCTCAGCGCCAATGGTTCCGCTCTGCAGCAGGTCGGTGTTCTAGATTTCTGTACAGGGGTACAGATCACGCAAGAGGTAGTCCCAGACAGTGCCTTTTTCTTTTTTCATCTTTGTGCGGATTTAATCAATCCTCCTGATGTCGAAGGATGTGAGGCATTCTTTCACTATGAACAAGTCAGTTTTGGACCTGATTACAACGTCCTCTTTCAAAACCTTTCCTTTACCTCTGGCATGATCGATAGTCTGCTCTGGGAATTTGGTGATGGCAATTCTTCCGGTCAATTTGAGCCAGTGCATACTTATTCGGATCCAGGAGATTACCAAGTCACCTTATCCATCTTTGCCGATTCCTGCCAAAGTACTTTCACCTCTATCGTGCAAATCAGAGAGGAAGGAGATTGCGTGTGCGATGCCGTTTATATTCCAACATGTGTTTTAAATGACGCCGGAGAGCGCCTGTTCTTTTCTAATCCTTGCCTAGCACTTTGTGAAGGCTATACGCAGGAACAGTTTGTGGCCTGTGAGGATGATTGTTCATGTCCTGAGTATTACGATCCGGTATGTGCGGTTGTGGAAGGAGATACGCTTGAGTTTTCAAATATCTGCTTTGCAGCCTGTGAAGGATTCACAGAAGCCGATGTGTTCTCTTGTTTCCCCGATACTACAATTTGTGGCTGTCCTGAATATTATGATCCTGTCTGCGCTGTGGTAGAGGGAGATACACTACAGTTCTCCAATATTTGTTTTGCAGTTTGTGAAGGCTTTTCCGAAGCGGATGTTTTTTCTTGTGCTCCCGACACCACCATTTGTGGTTGCCCTGCCATTTATGATCCTGTCTGTGTATTACTGCCGGATGGGACCATACATACCTATGGCAACGCTTGTGAGGCCTTCTGTGATGGGGTAGTGGACCCCGTTTTTGTACCTTGTGATGGGTGTGTCTGTCCAGACATTTGGGACCCGGTGTGCGTTTGGAGTGCCACTGGAGAATTGATTACTTTCGGTAATAGCTGTGAAGCGGAATGTGCTGGATATGGCCCTTGGCAATGGATGGATTGTGAGAATCCTGATCCTTGCATATGTCCCGAAATATTCCTGCCTGTCTGTGCAGTTACAGCAACTGGGGACACCTTGAGTTTCCCAAACGCCTGCTTTGCCAATTGTGAGGGCTATCCGGATAGTGTCCTTTTTGAATGTGAAATTTACCCCCCTGACTGTCAATGTGACGATGAGTATTGGCCAGTTTGTAGCTATGATGCGAATGGCGTGTTGATTACTTACCCAAACATGTGTCAGGCACTATGCGAAGGGGTAGACCCAACACTGTTGTTCCCCTGTGATACCATTGGAAACCCCTGTGATACCATTCTAATTCCTTGTGATACACTAGGAGTAGTTTGTGATACCATCATTCTTCCTTGTGATACCACGGGCTTGTATTGTCAAGCTGAATTTATTATTGATTATGAAGGACCTGAAAGTCTTGAAGTATTCTTCCAGGATTTCTCCTACAGTGTGGACGGAGAAATTGTAGGATGGAAGTGGGATTTCGGAGATGGCAACGCCAGTGATGAGCAGAATCCGGTTCATGTTTACGATACGGGAGGAATCTACGAGGTGATTTTGAGTATCGAAACTTCCTCTGGATGCAGTAGTAGCATCATTCAACATATATGCATCGGGGATGACGACATTGTGGAAGGACCAGAGTGCCAAGCGATCTTCTTCTTTGAACAATTAGATGATGAAGGTTCCTTCCATTTTCAGGATGTTTCTTTGGGAGAAGTTATTTCCTGGCAGTGGAACTTCGGGGACGGTAATACTAGTGAAGAGCCAGTTCCAGTGCATCAATACACGGAACCCGGGGTTTATGTGGTGACACTGACGGTAACGACAGCCGCTGGATGTAGCAGTAGCATCAGCGTGATATTAACCACGGCCGACAACATCTTGTACGAGGACGAATGTCGAGCATTGTTTCTGCCATTTATCAACCCAGATTCATTGCAGGTGTTCTTCCTTAACCTTTCTTCGGCTGATGCAGTCAGTGTGACTTGGGATTTTGGAGATGGAAATACAAGCAATGAATTTATCCCTTCCCATGTTTATGCTGCTGGTGGAGTGTATACGGTGACTTTGACGATTACTACGGAAAATGGCTGTGAAAGTACCTACAGTGGGATCATTAATCTTGAAAGTAATGATTTCACGGCGAGTCCATCATTCCGAATAGTCTCCAATACCGAAGAAGAGGAGAAACTGACGCTTAAGACGACCCTGGATCGCTTAATGCCTAACCCGGTACGAGACGAGCTGAATGTAGTGGTGACTTCCGCACAGCGTGCAGATTATCAACTGCAAGTATATAGTTTGCAAGGTCAGCTTATGCAGCAGCGTAGCGGTGATCTCTTGGGCGGTGAAAATCGATTGAACGTGGAAGTAAATAGTCTACCTGATGGAATGTACATACTTCGCTTGCAAACGAGAGGGCAAGATTTGAGCCGGAAGTTTGTTAAGCACTAGAAGAGATAAAGAACAAGTAAGGTTGAGGATCGAGTTTGGTTCATCTAAATGAGATCCAAATTTCTGCTAGTGAGTACCTGGGCAAGTAACCTGAGGCTTGCCCAGGCTAGTTTTTAGATTGTGACAACAAATTTTTATGCAAGCAAAATAGGATAAGGATTCATTGTACCGAATTGATTATTAGTTATCTACGTTTTATTATTCTTAATATACACTGGATAGGGCGGCCCTTTGGGCCGCTTTTTTTAGTTTAGACTGTAACCTTTCGAACTTAGCGAAGTATTCGTTGAGGAAAGTAAGTTAATTATTTAATTGATCACCTAGCACCTTGTCCGACGAAGCACTCATGCAGCAACTCCAGTTGGGAAACTTTCAAGCCGCCGCGCAATTGTTTGAGCGATGGAAACAGGTTTTATATAATTTCTTTCTACGCCAGACTTCGGATCGGGAGTTGGCCGAGGATATGACGCAGTCCGCTTTCGAAAGAATGATCAAATACAGATCTACCTATAAACCAGACCTAGCTTTTAGAGCTTGGATCTTTCAGATTGCGCGAAATCTTCTCTTTTCCAGTCAACGGAAGAAATTGAGCAGATCTAAAGCCCTAGCCAAGCTTAGTTCAAGCGGGCACCTTGAGGGGGAGAATAAGCGGGTGGATTTGGACATGGAAGAGCGCGAGGACAAAGCCAAGCTTTGGAAAGCAATGGATCGATTGACTCCAGATGATAGAGAATTGTTGTTGTTGGCCAAGATTCAGAAAATTCCTTACCGTGAAATAGGTGAGATCATGAACTGCAAAGAAGGTACCGTGAAAGTTAAAGTACATCGAGCAATCGGAAGATTAAAGAACGTATTCACCACTCTGGAAGATTGAAGCATATGGAAGAACTAACTGATAATCAATTACTCATTCAATATCTAGAAGGTACCTTACCGGTAGCTCAGCGAACTACCTTGACCAATAGATTGAATGAGGAGCCTGCCCTGCGACAAGAGCTAGAGCAGTTGGAGGCGCTTTATGCGGAGTTCAATAATCCGGAACTAATACCAGTACCGAGCCGGGTGAATGAAGGATTCTATACCTTCTTGGACCGGGTTGAACACTTGCCTGAACGAAGCCGCACTAGGAACTTATCTTCTTATTGGAAGTGGGCTGGAGCAGCAGCAATTGCCCTCATCTGTATCAGTCTATTGTCCTCACTTTATCTTAATTGGACCCAACAGGAAAGAATGGGGTACCTGGAAGCTGAGATTGAAAGAACGCAACGTATGTTGACACTTTCCATGCTAGAAAACCCCTCCGCTAGTAATCGAATGCAAGCTATGGGGGTGTCGCTACAGCAAGTGGAGCGAGATGATGAGATTCTTGAAGCCTTGCGGCAAGTTCTTGATCATGACCCTAATGTCAACGTCCGCCTTAAGGCAGCAAATGCTTTAGCTGATTTCATCGAGGAACCTGGTGTTATTGATATCATGATTACTAGCCTAGACAAACAAGACTTTCCGCAGGTGCAAATTGCGATCATCGAAATTTTGACTGAAGCAAGGAAGAAAGAAGCCATTAATGCCTTTCATCAACTCCTGGAAAAAGAAGAGTTGATGAACATCGTGAAAGATAAAGCCGCAGAAGGTATCGGTATTCTATTATAAAGAAGAAAAAATACGAAAAGTTTAATCCTATAACGACAGCCTCTTAGACTTTCGAGTGCTAACCCGACTATCAAATCTTGGGTTTAAGAGACATACAAATTCACAAGTTCTATGCATTCTAGATTCATTCTATCCGGACTATTGGTCCTGCTGATAGCTAGTACTCCTCAATTCTTATGCGGGCAAGGCTCGCAAAAATCCTTTCCCTTAAATGGGGCTAAACGCCTCGATATTCAAGTGGAGCGGACCGGCCTGGAGATTGTAGGTCACAATCAACAGAATGTCCTCCTGGAGGTAGAAGGCTACCAGCCTCCACCAGAGAGAGCTAAAGGGCTACGCCCCTTGTATAATCAAGCCACGGATAACACTGGAATGGGGGTTATGGTGGAAACTAGGGGAGGTGTCATGTACATCAAGAAGGCTTCTTCGCACCAGATGCATATCAAGTTGAAGGTGCCCAAGCAATTGGCCTTGAAAATCGAAGAACTCAATTTCTTTGGTGGGACACCATTCAAGCTTACCGATCTTTCTGGTGAGATTGAAGTCAGCTCCAAAAACGCGCCCATTCACCTGGAGCAGGTCAGCGGTCCAATAATTGCCAGTTCCACTGCAGGTAGTATTGACGTGATTTTTTCCAAACTCAACAAGGATAAACCTAGTGCTATTTCCAACGTTAGTGGTCGGATTGATGTCACCTTAGACCCCAGCACCGCTGCCACCTTTGATCTCACTACGGTTACCGGAGAGATCTATACCGATTTAGATATTGATTTCGGAGATGAGAAAGATGGATTACGAGCCATAGGAAGAAGAAAGAGTCGTGGTCATATGAATGGCGGTGGGGTAGAGTTGGCGCTGAATGCGGTAAGTAGCTCCATTTATCTAAGGAAGAAGTAAATCCTCTTAAGAAATTACCCGATTGTAAATCAGAAAACCTCTAAACTCATGAATAAAATAATTGCATCTTTCTGTTTGCTTTTCTTTAGCGTTAACCTATTATTTGCGCAACAGCAAAAGATAGAAGAGAAAACTTTTGCTTGGAATGCCAATCGTTCGGCGAAGATGAATTTGAAGTTTGCATCCGATATCAAGGTGAGTTCGTGGGATAAATCAGAACTCTTGCTCAAGACCATTATTACTTATGAAAAGGAAGCTCACCTAAAGATCCATCAAATGGAAATTCAGGAAATGGGAAGCCAATTAATTATAGAAACTGATTACGCTAAGAACTTCTTCAACAACAAAAAATATAACTGTTGGAGTTGTGATGAGGATGATCAAAATGAATATGGTGATTGTATTTGCTTCAAACTGGAGTTTGAGATCATGATGCCTAAAGGTGCCGACTTGACGCTCGAAACTATCGCTGGCAATATTGAACTCAAAAACATCAAAGGCCCAGTAAAGGCGAAAAGCATTAGTGGCTTCATTGATCTAGGGATGAAGGAATCCTTGGCTTCTAATCTTTATTTTAAATCAGTAACCGGGGAAATCTACACAGACTTTGATGTAGAACTGGATAAGAGCAGTAATGCCTTCAATAAGCACCTTACCGCTGCCTTGAATGGCGGAGGGGCAGCAATTGACCTAGAGACAGTTAGTGGAGACATATTCTTCCGGAAGAAGTGATAGAATAAGTAGTGATACAAAAGTAGTCGTGAAATT
>CAJXPD010000043.1 GCA_913057785.1 uncultured Lewinella sp.
CATTGGCGCCTTATTTTCAGTGGCAGGCAGGTGCTAGTGCTCAGCAGGGCTGGCTGCTAGCTGCTGGTCGCTCTCAGCTCAGCCTCTTTGCATAGCCTTCATCTACCGCGCCTGGCCTTCCCTTTAGGGAACACAAGGGCGCGGGGGGCCTGCAATGCTAGCTACTTTAAAATGATTTTATAGACGATAGCTGCCTTATTTTTCCATAAGTAGCCTCATTTTTTCTAAGTTTCCCAGTTTCTTGACTGACCTCTTCGTAGTGCAATAACTACCTAACAGAATCTTTATAATTGGTAATAAGTGGTGAAAACAGCCAGATAATACCAATTATATTCTCATTTTTGGTATTATCGTAGTTCATTATGATCGGCCGAAAAGAAGAGGTATTGATTATTCATAGCTATTTATTGAATGGGGGGGCATAATACCTAGTTATACCGTAAACAATAAAAGACATTCTGTCTGAAAGTACAGAATGGCAAGGCCTAATACCCCTTAAACTTCTTCTGTTTCCATTCTATCTCCATCTCATAGACCAGGGCTAATGGCATGGCCACTTTCGTTTGAAAACTTACACTTTTCTCGATTCATCTAGGTTTTTTCTAGTTGGACCCCCTTGCCCCAATCCTATTTAACTTTCCTATCTTTCTCTAATCTCCACCAACTGCAGTTCTCCATTCTCGTTGCCGATCAGAAAGATAGTTGGACTGAGTTTTTTAACCATCTTGTAGTTCCTAGGCAATACCTGCCGCTTTTCGATATCACATATATTGTGGTCCACGAAGCCATAAGCTGTAACAAAAAACTCCCCTTTTTGCGATTTATCTCTTCTATAGAAGTCTAGGATTTCTAAGGGATAGGCCAGAGGAAGACTTAGATTTCTTCTGTCCTGGAGCTTCGGAAATTTTTCCTTGTTCTTTGTTACGGGAATCAAATCCATCCTCTTCGGTAGTTTATAAATGTCCAAAAAAAATGTAGGATATCAAACCCTAGTAGCTTACACACCGTCAGTTTGGACATATGTCCAAAAGCTTTGAACATAATTACCTATCATCCTCGATGGGTATCCTTAGTTTTAGGGCAGCTAAATGGTACCTGTAGGCAAGGTATTGGCCCCACGGCCTCCTATTCTTCAAAATCAAGCAAGAGTCAATGAGAAAATTTATTCCACTTCTGTGTCTTATAGCCATACTCCTTATTACTGTCCGGAGTACTGCACAAAACAATACTACAACCCAGCAACGGCCCAATGTTCTTTTGATCCTGGTAGATGATTTGAAACCTACCCTTGGCACCTATGGTGATACCATCGCCATAAGTCCCAATATTGACCAACTTGCGGCAGAAGGCATCAAGTTCAACTATGCCTACGCCAATCAAGCTGTCTGTGCTCCTTCTCGTTATAATTTATTACTCGGAAGCAGGTCCACCAGTACCGGATTCTATGGATTTGGGAAACAGTTTAGAGATCTCTATCCAGATGCTGTAACGCTTCCACAACACTTCAAGAACAATGGCTATCAAGTCGAGTCCATGGGAAAGGTATTCCATATTGGTCATGGCAACACCAATGATGACGCTTCCTGGAGCATTCCGCACCACAAAGATAAAGTGATCGAATACCTGCTTCCGGAAAGTACTAACCGTCAGCTTACCCGAGAAGAGGCCTTTTTTGAGAATACGCGCATGTTTTATAAAGATCTGCCGAAGAACAAGCAACTTCCTCGAGGGGCAGCCTGGGAAATGCCCGATGTTGTGGATGATGCCTACGCAGATGGCCGCGTGGCCAATCACGCCATTGACAGACTAAGGGTTTTGTCGCACCAACCTAATCAGCCCTTCTTCATGGCTCTAGGTTTTGCCCGCCCTCATCTCCCCTTCAGTGTGCCCAAAAAGTATTGGGATATGTACGATCCTGATGACCTACCCATGCCTAAGTACAAAAAAGCACCTAAAGATGCACCCGCTTGGGCAGTGAAAAGAAGAGGTGAAATTTCACAATTCACCCCCGTACCAGAAGACGAAGACGTGTACTCCGATGAGTTGACCAGGAACTTGATTCATGGCTATTATGCCAGTGTCAGCTATATGGACGCCCAACTGGGAAGGGTTATGGCTGAGCTGAAGAGATTGGGGCTGGATAAAAACACAATTGTGGTACTTTGGGGAGATCACGGTTGGCATCTGGGCGATCATGGTAGTTGGACCAAACATACCAACTATGAACAGGCCATGCGCATTCCCATCCTTTTTAAGGTACCGGAAATCGTTAGCGCTGGAAGTAGCACCAATCAACTTATCGAAACCGTCGATATCTACCCAACGCTTGTAGATCTGGCTGGGTTAGAGATGCCAGCTGCACCGCAACCCCTGGATGGCAGGAGCATGAGAGCTGTTCTCGATGGCTCTTCTAGCACCATTAAAGACCACATTTACCATAGTTACCCGAAAGGTGGATATATGGGGCAAGCCATCCGAACCGCCCGATACAGGCTTGTCGCCTGGTCTTCTCTAAAGGATTCAGCTGCAGAGGTAGTCTATGAATTATATGATTATCAAGAGGATCCGTTGGAGAAGGTAAATATCTATAAAAAGAATACTAAGGTGGCTAAGCGACTGAAAGCTATCCTGGCTAGTTATCCAGAAGCTGCAGCCCCAGTAAAGCGGTAGAGACTTTAGAGTAATGGGCCTACCCGATTAGATCTCATCTGCTTACGCAGAGGCTTGACCAGAGCCTGAAGATCTCAGAAACAAGGCACTTAGTAATGTCATAATCAATCCCATCAAGAAGGTGATCAAGGCTAGAATTACGCCTTGGAACCAAGGCATTAGAGCAAAGTCAGGCATAGCATCGAGCTGGGCTTCCATTTTGGCCAAAGACTCCGGGTCAAGGTTTTTACGCTGCCATTCCATGAACTCCTCCCCCTGAAAGACATGAAAAAGCATTCCGTAAAGAAACATGCTTACAGCAACGATCAAGCTAATGGAAATTCCGATACGAAAAGCACGACTGAAGGTAACTGCACCGTCATTTAATTGATCACGAAAATACCTGACACCCAAGGGAACACAGAGCAAGGCGAGAAAGATTCCAAGATAGCCAATAAGCTGGGAAGTCGTAATGGAAAAGTTTGGAGCAATAGCCCACCAATTCAGCAGCCCTAGCACTATCATTATTCCTCCTCCTGCCAATCCATATCTGAGCATATACCTTTTCATAAGTCGAAAGCATTTGATTCTCTTCAAAGGTGTGACATTTCACTTCAAGAGGCATCCTACGAAAGTAGGAATTTCGCCTTTGAAGGTACTTTCCCACTTTCGTAGGAGTCTATCTAAGACAAAATCTGCATATCGCGACCAATTTTTACGGCTTCCGTGCGGCGTCTGGCATTAAGTTTTAGAAGAATCTTAGAAACATGAGATTTGACGGTACTTTCTTCAATAAATAATACTTCACCAATTTCACTATTAGACATCCCCTCAGCCAGCAACGTCAATACTTTGTATTCTTGCTTACTCAGTCCTGATTTCTCTATAGCCATCTGTGGATCTGTTTCTTTTTCTACCGACTGAGTTTTTGCGGGGGCAAGAAGCCGTTGCAATACAATACCGATGAGGATGAAGAAGAGAGCAGAAATGAACAAAGAAAGATTTCTGGTGCCCCAGTTACCTAGGAGCAAAAATTGATTAAGCTGATAGATCAAACCGATAGCTATGGCAATCCCACTAAATACGAAAATGGTCTGTTTCATGGATCTTTCGTTAATTACTCAGCCAATGGTCTCTACGATTGTTTTGAATCAAGTCTTGACCTGGTACTCAGCGTATAAGCGGATTTAAACTTACATCAATCTCTTAGAAGTGGCAAACCTTGTAGGTACATTACTCAAAACCCTAGCAGTTTATAAAAGCCATTCTGTGTCTCATCCTATACTAGGACTAGGCAAATTTCCAGTCCTCTGGTACTCGCAGTCAGCAGGGTACATCCTCCATCGTATTCTTACCTGCCCCACTATACTGAAGCGGACGACTTATCCATACAATCTCGCTAAAAGGAGGGAAACCGGTACTTCGGAATCTGAAGTGGCGTTCAAAACAGCAAAGGAAACATACAAATGAGCAAGGCGGTCTATCCTCCAAAACATAGATTTGAAGCTGATCAAGTGTATGCTTGGTTTCGAACCATCAAAGCAAAGCGAACAATGAGTAAAGCCTACAACAAGCTATTGGTGGGGCTGCTATCACTTTTCATACTAGGCTGTGGAGCAGAACCCAATCACAAAACAAATCATCCTGAGGATCATCCTCCTAATATCATTTATATTCTAGCCGACGACCTGGGCTATGGTGATTTAGGTTGCTTTGGGCAAAGGACGCTATCCACCCCGAATATTGATCGCTTAGCGGCTCAAGGTATGCGATTTACGCAACACTATGCTGGTTCTACCGTATGTGCCCCTTCCCGCGCCTCCTTACTGACGGGTAAACACGCAGGGCATATCAACGTTAGAGGTAATCAACCGCCTGGCCAATTGATAAGAGATGATGAAGTAACCATTCCTGCAGCCTTGAAAGAGGCGGGCTATGCTTCAGCCATTATTGGGAAATGGGGAATTGGCCATCCTCCTGCTCCAAATGATCCAGCACGTAATGGCTTCAACCACCATTATGGTTACATTAACATGTGGCACGCCCATAATTTCTATCCAGCCTTTCTCTATGAAAACGGGAGAAAAGTCACCTTAGAAGGCAATATCACTGACGATCAGTATGATTACGACAAGTATCACCCTAATGGCATGCCAGAAGGTACGGGGATAGCGAAAGAAAAGAAGACCTACGTACTAGGTGAATTTGAAAAACAGGCCTTTACATTCATGGAGGAAAATAAGGAACGGCCTTTCTTCCTTTTCCTAGCCCTTAACATGCCACACGCCAATAATGAAGCTGGTTATTTCCTCAAAGATGGTATGGAGGTACCGATGATCATGCAGGATGGGCAATTGAGGCCAAATTACCTGGAATATGGTAATAAAGACTGGCCTAATCCAGAAAAGGGGTTTGCCGCGATGATGCGCCTTATCGATAATTCAGTGGGATTGGTAGAAAGTAAGTTAAAGGAACTGGGACTCAACGATAATACTGTGGTCATTTTCGCTAGTGATAATGGGCCTCATCAGGAAGGTGGCCATAAAGTGGATTTCTTTGATAGCAATGGCCCCCTTCGAGGCGCCAAAAGAGATCTGTACGAAGGAGGCATTCGGGTGCCAATGATCGCTAAATGGCCTGGAAAGATACAGGCAGGTAGCAGTTCGGAGCACCAGTCTGGTTTCTGGGATCTTCTACCTACTTTCTGTGAGATTGCAGGGGTGACTATACCCAAAGGCATTGATGGTAAATCCTTGCTACCGACACTGACGGGGCAAGCTGATCAGCAGGAAAAACCTGAATTTCTTTATTGGGAATTTTATGAGCAAGGGGGGAAACAGGCAGCAAGAAAAGATAATTGGAAATACATCAAATTGAACGTTCGCGACCCTAATGAGCCGATTAAACAGGAACTATACGATTTATCAAAGGATCCGGCTGAGCAGCATAATCTAGTACAGAAATATCCCAAGATCGTTGCAGAAATGGAAGCTATCATTAAATCGGCACATCAACCCACCACTGTAATTTCTTTATTCTCGATGGAAACCAATGCAGAAACTGCATTCTAAAAAAGATTGAAAATGAAAAAGTTGATCAAATACCTGACTATTCTTGGACTGCTTACAATTCTAGCCATTGCTTGTTCCAAAACAGCCGATTCAGAGACTACTGCCGAAGCCAAGGGCGTTTTTACCACCTATAATGAGCTAAATGAGCAAGAATCACTGGTGGCCCCTACCCCACCCATGGGCTGGAATAGCTTCGATGCCTATGATTGCCGCATCAACGAAGAAGAATTTAAAGCAACGGTCGACTTTATGGCTGAACACCTATTGGATTATGGCTGGGAGTACGCGGTAATTGACTATATCTGGTGGCATCCGGAGCCTGGCAATTGGGACACCCCAAGACGGTTTGGTCATCCGAATATACGGTATAAAGAAAATGGCGAACCGCTGCATCCTGAATACATCACCATGGATGAACATGGACGTCTTCTGCCCGCGACTAATCGTTTCCCTTCAGCAGCCAATGGAAAGGGCTTCAAACCCATCGCTGATTATGTGCACAACAAAGGACTCAAATTCGGCATTCACATCATGCGGGGCATTCATCGGCTGGCGACCTTCGAGGATACACCCATTCTGGGTAGTGAATTCACCGCAAAGGACATTGCTGAACCCTTTGACACTTGCCGTTGGTGTAATCATATGTATGGGGTTGACGCCACTAAAGCTGGAGCACAGGAATACTATAATTCTCTGTTTCAATTGTATGCGGACTGGGAAGTAGATTTCGTCAAGGTAGACGACATGATGTTTCAAAACTATCACAAGGGAGAGCTTGAGATGATCCAGAAGGCCATCCAGAATTGTGGTCGCCCGATGGTACTTAGCTTGTCTTGTGGAGAGGCTCCCTTGTCACAAGCACATCACCTCTCTGAACAGGCCAATATGTGGCGCATATCTGCTGATTTTTGGGATGACTGGGAAAAGCTAGAGCATAACTTCGATCTACTTAATGCTTGGTCGCCGTTTATCCGTCCGAATCATTGGCCGGATGCTGACATGATTCCTTTAGGACATATCTCACTCAACAATCGCCCTCATGGTCCAGATCGGATGTCAAACTTCACTATTCCAGAACATTATACCTTGATGACTCTTTGGAGCATAGCGAGATCACCTTTGATGATTGGTGGGGATCTTTTGAGTTCGCCTAAGGAGATCATCCGGTTTTTCCAAAATGAGGAAGTAATTTCAGTAAACCAACAAAGCATAGATAACCGGCAAGTGCTAAAGAACAATGGCGAGGCTTTCTGGATAGCTACTGATCCTGAAACAGGTGATAAATACTTGGCACTATTTAATCTAACTAATGCAGATAAATGGGTAACTTTTCAGTTGGAATGGGAGCACTTACGAGGAAAATTCACGATCAGAGACCTCTGGGCGAAACGCGATCTTGGTGTAGAGGATAAATCGGTCCGGGTACAACTCTCCGCTCATGGAGCCGCTTTGTACCGTCTGAGCAAGGTAAAAGAGTCTTAGCTACTACCAATTTCCCTCAGTTTGATCCCTATTGGGGACGAATGATCCTTCAACAACCACTGAATGTATGAAAAATCAATCCAATTTCATTACGATAGTTCTGCTCGTACTAGGCTTGCCCATTTGTATTGCTGCTCAACATATCAATTATCAATTTCGTCACTTAAGTTTTGACGATGGAATTGCACACCCGGATGCCACTTGCGTACAGCAAGACTCCCTGGGTTTTATTTGGATTGGAACTTTTAGCGGTCTGAATCGCTATGATGGTTACGAACTAAAGAATTTCACCAACAATAGAGAAACACAAAAAAGGGCTCACGCCAACCGGATCCAGGATATGTTTATTGATAAACAAAGCAGAATATGGTTGGCTACTCAGGCCTCCATCGAGTGCTTTGATATCCGGACGGAGGCATTCCTCACACTAAACATCCAAAATATAGCAGGCAATGCTGACCTGGAAAACCTCAATCACGTCCACTACGATGATAAAAACCACATATTAGTAACTGGTAATGCCAGCGGCTTAAAGGCCTTCCACGTCGCTTCGGACTCTATACTACTAGAAATTGAAGATTGGAATATCGATAGATTGGGTCGACCAATTGATCTACAAGTAAGCAAAGAAGGTCATCTTTGGGGGATTAGCCAGCAACATATTTTTCAGGTAACTTTTGTGGAAAACAGCCTTAAAACTCAGGCTTGGCCGTTACCGGCATCTTCTTTGGGTCGAATCCGAGCTATATATCCCGACGAGGGAGCAATATGGCTAGCCACCCAAGAAGGGCTTTTCAGTCTCGATAAGGAAGCTATAAACGTTGAAGCCAGGTACTTCCCTTTCGACAAGGACCAACTTTCCCATTCCCTCCAACAAAATGATCCAGCTAACCCGCTGATCACAGATTTCCTCAGGGATCCCCAGGGAAATTTCTGGCTAAGTACAGTCCAAGGCTTGCTTCAATGCCGGATACATCATCAAAAGTTAAAGGTGAAATCGTTCCAAAAAACAGAGCCTATCACCAAATTTGGGCTAAGTACTAGTCATATAAACGGGTTATTTATAGACAACACCGATTGTCTGTGGCTCAGTACTTTTGGTGGTGGAGTCTCCTCTACCAGCCTTAGCCCTAAACCCTTTTACTTAATGCAAAGAGGGGGGCCAGAAGGACAAAGTATCAGTGGGAATTATGTGCGAGCCATTCTGGAGGATCGACAAGGGAACTTATGGATAGGAACCAGAGAGGAAGGACTCAATAAGTATACGTTCGACCAGCAGATCTTTAGTTACTTCCGACACGAGCCGAACAATCGCCAATCCATTAGTAGCAATCAAATCCGATCCTTAGGGGAAGACCGGCAAGGAAGGATCTGGATTGGTACCGTGGCAGGCATAGATATTTATGATAAATCCAATGGTCAATTCTCAAGCCTCAAGATCAAATTAGGTGAAAAAAATCATCTTTCCGCAGCCTCAATTTTTACTATCGCCAGAGATAAATTCGGGCAAATGTGGGCGGGTTCTTGGGACAATGGCTTAAATCGCATTAACTACATCGGACCGGATGATTACAGGATCGAACAGGTTTTACATAAGGGAAGCCCTTGGACACTGACCAATCAAAAAGTAACTTTTATCTATGCCGACGAAGAGTTCCCGGAAGTCATAGTAGGAACCAATAATGGACTGAATCACCTCTTTTTGAATGAACAAGGAGAAATCCAAAAGGTAATCCATTATAAAGCTGAAGACGACCAGGTGCAATCGCTTAGCTCCAACTTTGTTTGGCCCATTATTCGAACTGGCCCCAACACACTATGGGTGGGTACCATCGGAGGTGGACTTAACAAACTTGAATTGGACCCCCAACACAGCGGACACTATCGGGCCACTACTTTCGATCTTCAAAAGGGTGCTCCAGCTAATGATATAGAAAGCATACTGTTAGATCAAGCAGGTAAACTCTGGCTAGGAAGTAAGGGACTTTCTTGCTTTGACCCAGAGACGGAAACTTTTATCAAGTTCGATGTTAATGACGGATTGCAATCCAATAGTTTTAAGATTGGTTCAGCCTTTAAAGGAGCCTCCGGTAGGCTCTATTTTGGGGGTATCAACGGTTTGAATTACTTTGATCCTACTGAGATAAAGGAAAATGAGGAACAAAATGAAGTAGTGATTACCAACTTGCATGTCAACCATGAAGAGGTAGCGCTAGGTCAGCGTCAACACCGACACTTTATCCTAGAAAAGAATATCAACTACACGGAAAACATAACCCTCAATCACCTAGAGAACAACTTTTCCATCGCTTTTTCCTCCCTGGACTTCTCTAATCCAGATAAATGTCAGTACCGGTTTATGCTTGAAGGTTATGATGAGGACTGGATCATTACGGATGCACAGACCCGGAAAGCCAGCTATTCCAACTTGAAATATGGGGATTACACTTTTAGTGTACAGGGTAGTAATAGTGATGGCCATTGGGGTGATCAGATTAAGCAATTGCATATAACCGTCAAGGCTCCCTGGTGGAACACCCACGTCGCTCAAGCTATCTATGTCTTATTGATCCTGCTTGCAATATCCTTAATTTTCTATTATTTCACTCGCTGGTACAAGATTAAGAAAGCGTATGAATTCGCCTTGTTGGAAGAGCGTCAGATGGAGGAACTCCATAAGATGAGACTCGAATTCTTTACCAATGTTTCTCATGAATTCAAAACGCCCTTGACACTGATATTAAACCCACTAGAGCAACTACTAGAAGGTAATACTCCCCCTAAAAAACTGCGCCGCTACCTGCAAACAATGCACAATAATGCCAACCGCCTGCTCAACCTGGTCAATGAATTGATGACCTTCCGAAAGGTGGAATCTGGTACCTACCAATTAGAGGCCAGTAAAATTGACCTCAGTCTTTATTTGGAAGCCATCTTCGAGAACTTCCGCGAACACGCTATTTTCAAAGACATTGATTTTAGTTTTAAATCGGAAGGCCTGGTCGATAACTGCTGGGTAGATAAGCGGGTGATTGAGAAAATACTAGTAAATCTCCTCGGCAATGCCTTTAAATATACAGAACCGGGAGGACAAGTCAAGTTGGAGATCGGATCTAAGCCCTTTTCCACCCACTTGCGCAATCACTTTTCCATCAAAAGTGACTATGAAGCTTCTGCTTACGTGTGGATCAAGGTGGAAGATTCAGGAGTGGGAATTTCTCAGGAATCGATTCCGCTGATATTTGATCGCTATTTTCGAGATAAGGATTCTAAGGATAAACGGATGGGGTCAGGTGTTGGTTTGGCCTTAGTTCGTAGTATGATTCTCCTTCACAAAGGAAAACTAGACGTCTATAGTGAACCCTACAAAGGGACCTGCTTCTTGGTGGGGATTCCAAGGGGGAATAGACATTTGGCTCCCCAAGAAATGCTTAGTACCGATATTTTCAAAAAGGCGGAATACGACCTCCCCAAACTTGATCAATTGAAGTTAACCCCCCCTTCCCTACTCAAACTACAAGAGGGGACGGTGAACAGCAAAAGTAGACTTCTCATTGTAGAGGATAACCAGGAACTGCGCCATTTCCTAAAGGAACATCTAGAAGATAACTACCGCGTGCTAGAAGCTTGTCATGGCCAGGAAGCGTTGGATATTCTGAATAACGACCCGGTCGATGTTATTCTAAGTGATGTCATGATGCCGATTATGAATGGTATTGACTTATGTAAACAAGTGAAGGAAAACCAAGAACTTAATCATATTCCTTTTGTGCTCCTCACTGCCAAAACTTCTGCCAAATCTCGAATCGAAGGGCGAGAATCTGGTGCTGATATCTATTTGGCTAAACCCTTTAGCCTAGAAGAATTGAAACTTACCATCAACAATATCCTTAGCTCACGCCAGCAGTTGAGAAACCTCTACTTGGAGAACGCCTTTTCTGAAGCCAGAGAACTTGCACTGGTGGAAAAGGAAAAGGATTTCGTCTGTGAACTGATCAGTATCATTGAAGAGCATATCGAAGACAGTAAATTTGATGTGGATTACCTGTGTCGGGAAATGGGAATGAGCAGAACCAAACTCTACGGCAAAGTTAAATCCGTAACGGGTAAGTCGATTGGAGAAGTCATCCGTGGATTGAGACTGCGCAAAGCTGCTGAAATCCTGGCCAGCGAAGATATCAGCATCAATCAAGTGATGTATCGCGTCGGTATTCAAAGCCAATCCTATTTTACCAAGTCCTTCAAGAAAGAATTTGGCAAAACACCAACGCAGTTTGTCAAAGAGCTGTGACTCAACCAGGCCTAAAATTCTAGGGCTAACCTAGACCTAAAAGATCGGATTTCTTTGGATAATCCCCTTACAACCAAGACAAAATACTCGTCTTGAGGAGTCAACCTCTTGCTCAAATTCCGTCCCAACACCTGCCAAAATCAAGCCCGCGCTATTAGTTGGCTGAAAAGGATATTTTTCCCAAGCCCATCCTCCCAAAAGTACATTATAGCAAGTCAAAAATACTATTGAGCAAAGCCCTTTTTTCCCATCTGGCTAGTTTAGCAAAGGGTCGAAATAAAATTCGCCTTTGCACTCACATAGACACTGATTATTTCAATTACTTCTCACCAACAAAATAAGCTTATGCAACGTAAAGTCTTACTATTGTTTCTTGGCTTTAGCTTTCTGCTTATTGGGTCGACTTTCTCCCAATCCATGATCACTGGTCAAGTGACTTCAGCAGAAGATAACAATCCACTCATAGGTGTAAATATCCTAGTCAAGGGATCTGGAACTGGGACAATCACCGATATTGACGGTAATTACTCTATTTCAGCTACGACTGAGGATGTTCTAATCTTTAGTTATCTGGGTTTCCAGGACAAGGAGGTACGAGTAGGAGAACAAACTCGAATAAGCGTGCAGCTTTCCAATGATGCACAGGTACTTTCAGAAGTCGTCGTATCAGGCTACGGGATCAGAACCATGCGAAGGGATGTGACTAGTGCCATATCCACAATCGATCAAGCTACATTAGAAAACACGCCTGCCGTGTCTGTTACCGAACTATTGCAGGGACGAGCAGCCGGGGTAAATATTGTCTCCAATGATGGTTCGCCTGGCGCAGGTATCAGCATTAATATTCGGGGCTTGGCTTCCCTATCCGCTGGTGGATCTCCCCTAATTGTAATCGATAATATTCCCTACCTGCCTTCTGGAGATGAAGCAGTAAACCCTTTGGCTTTCCTCAACCCCAATGATATCGAGTCGATCGACATTCTAAAGGATGCCTCGGCTACCGCCTTGTATGGTGTTGGAGCAACCAACGGGGTCATCGTGATCACTACTAAGAAAGGGCAATCCGGAAAACCAAGAATTAACCTAAGCACCAAAGTTGGAATTGGTGAATTTGCCAGAACTCTTCCTACTTTATCCCCACAAGACTACGCTTTGTACCGAGCTTCCGAAGTTCGTGCAGAAGGGGGGGATAATAATGGATTGAGGGGAGCCGCACGTTTTCCTGGACAACCCAGTGCCTGGGAGCTCCTGGCTGACCCAGTAGCAGCTAGTGCATTTTTAGAGGGACAAGACCCCTTCACTATCCTGGAAGAGGACTACGGGATCACTAATTTTACGGGCACCAATTGGTTGGATGCCATTACCCAAAACACCTTGCGCCAATTCTATGACTTGGATTTTTCGGGTTCTACCGACAATGGCACGTCCTACTACGCATCCGTAGGTGTGGCGGACGAACAAGGAACGATCATCAATTCCGGTTTCACCCGCTATTCGGGTAGATTAAACTTGGATCAGAAACTGGGTAGTGCCATCACCGCAGCGCTAAAGCTACAATACTCTCGCTCCGAGTACGTGGGCTTGATCGGAGACAACCGAGCAGATAATGCCATCGCGCAGTCGAACTTCCTCAATCCTTTTATCAGTAGGGATAATGTAACGGGCAATCGAGAAGGAATCCTGAACAATGGCGGAAGCGGCGTTGGTCCTGAAAGCCCAGAATACAGAATCAACAATCTAGATGTATTCAGGGGATCAGATTGGTTTTCTTCCAACCTTAGTCTGGCTATTCAACCTACCGAGTGGTTGGAAATAGCAGTGACTGGCGGCTTGATCACGGAAAACTTTGCCCGATCCTACTTTGCTCCTAGTCTACTGCGAGAGTCCAGAAATGTAAATGGTCGATTGGATAACACTAATTCTCGTGATAGCCGATGGATCTTTCAACCACGTGTTGCCATCAATAAAAACTGGGATTCAGGCCATAGTTTTAGTGGAACACTCGTTTTTGAGGCCCGCAAGGAAACCTTCAATCAGACCTTTACAAGATATGAGCAATTTAACACCGAAGTACTCGGAAATTACAGCTTGGCAGCCGCTCAGAATATCTTTTCTACCCCTACATTTATCGATCGCCGAGAGCTTTCCTATCTGGGCAGAATTCAGTATGGTTATGCTGGGAAATATATTCTAACGGTATCTACTCGTATTGATCAATCCTCCCGTTTTATTAATGATAATACCGGGATATTCCCAGCGGTATCTGGTGCCTGGAATGTTTCAGAAGAAAACTTCTTGAAGGGTTCCAACCTAATTTCTACCCTTAAACTGAGAGGAGGATATGGGATCACCGGAAACAACCAGATCCCCGTCAATTCGGGGCTACAATTGGCGAATATTCCCAACGTGTCCTATCCCTTTAATGACGGGCTAAACACTGCGGTAGACCCCAGCAGTCGTTTTGCTAACTCGGATATTACCTGGGAAACAACCAAGGGGACTAACGTGGGAATTGATGTTGGTTTTTTGAAAGATCGCTTTACGCTTTCCACGAACTACTATGTAAACACGACGACGGGATTACTTTTAGATGTACAATTACCAGCATACTCCGCCTTCGCCAATTCTATTCAAAATCTGGGGTCTCTTGAAAACAGAGGCTTAGAATTTGAAATCTTATCGCGGAATTTTACAAGAAGTAACTTCAATTGGACCACAACCTTCAACATCTCGTTCAATAGAAATAAGATATTGGATCTAGGAGGGCAACCTGAACTAGGGTTTAGAACTTTGGGACGTGGAGGCTCTCCAAACGACGTACTACTCCGCGTGGGATTACCGATCGGAGTGTATTATGGCACCATCCAGGATGGATTGATCAATACAGATTATGAGCGATTCAATGCCACTCCAAAAGTACAGGATAACAATATCGGTGAGTTTGACTTTTTTGATATTGATGGCAACGGTTTGATTGAACGCTCGGAATATGTACCAATTGCCTACACGCTGCCTATTCACACGGGTGGAATTGGCAATTCGTTGTCCTGGAAAGGTTTCGAGTTGTATGCTTTTATGCGCTGGTCATACGGCAACGATATTGTTAACAACAACATTAACAGAGCCCATTATCTGAGAGGGAACAACAACTTGCAGGAAGGTTATGTGGAAGATATCTGGAATCGACAAAATCAGGACCGAAATTACCAAAGATCCAGAGCCATCTTTACCACGCGAATCAACTCCTTATTCTCCCGTAGTGAATTTGTGGAAGACGGATCTTTCCTCCGACTGGAGACTTTGAAACTTTCCTATTCTATTCCAACTCGTCCACTGCAGAAGTTGAACATAGCTAGAGCAACCATCTCCTTTACGGGGCAGAATCTCTTCTTGCTGTCCAGGTATTCCTGGTATGATCCAGAAGTCAATGGAGCTACTGGAGCCAATCGGCAATTGTTCCCCGGCTTGGATCAAGGATCTTATCCTCGTTCCCGTTTCTACCTATTTGGTTTGGATATTTCTTTTTAGTGCCGCGATAGAGTAAGAGGAGATAGCATAAAACAAATTGTTCCTTCACAAAAAAACAGACAATGAAAAAGATATTATCGATTGGCCTACTAGGAGTACTGGTCATATTGACACAAAGTTGCGAGGACTTTCTAGCTGCCGAGATCAAATCGGAAATTGAATTAGATGGTTTCGGATCAACCCCTGAAGAGGTGGATTTTATCCTCACCCAAGCTTATGCCGAATTGAGAAGTGACAACATTACAGGTAACATATACTGGCGCCGTTTTTCTACTGATTATGCCGTTCCACCAGCTGGAACTAGCTTAGCACAAAGTAATATAGCCAGGATGTCTTATGATGCCACGGATGGTGAAGTTTTTGACATTTGGGAAGCCCACTATAAAGCAGTATCTCGTCCGAACTTAATTATTGAAAAGGCGGTAGAAGGGCTAAAGGATCCGAATCTCACCGCTGGGGATGAGGGACAGTGGAAAAGATTGGAGGGAGAGGCTCGATTCCTTCGTGCCTTTCTATATTTCAACCTGGTACGATTTTACCGAAACGCTCCTTTGATCGAAAACTTCATCAAAACCTTCGATGACATTGATGCCGTTACCAACCTTCCTGCGGCACAAATGAAAGACCAGGAGAACCTTCTCTATGAATTCATCATCAATGATCTTAACCTAGCCATTGCGCAATTGGCAGCTAATGTGGATCAAGGACGCGCTAGCAAAGGAGCTGCGCAAACGCTTTTGGGGCATGTCTACTTAACCAGAGCTACCATCAATCGCCACCGAGATAAATCAGGAGACGGCAATGCAGACTACCAAAGTGCTATCAGTCAATTCGAAGCCGTCATAAATAGTGGGACCTATAGCATGAAAACCTACTATCCAGATAATTTTATCCGCGATAAGCAGAATAGCGGAGCCAAAGAGGCCATCTTCACATTGGAATTTAACGAAGCAGATAATTCACCCATGCGAGTGGGCGACGCCAATGGCTTCACCAACAACAGTGGTAGCAATGTCGAATTGGGCACCTCCAACGGAGCTAATGGTGGAAAGCTAGCCAATGACTTTGGTTTCTCCGTTTTTGACATGAATTCACCGGGTGACCTTGTACGGCGATTCTGGACCTTCGAGGAAGCGGCCTTTGTTTCCCTAGATGCTAATGGTAATGGAAGGCTGGAGAACTCGGCTGCGCACTGTCCTGATGGATCTTCTTGCGAAATCTTTTTGAGAACGCTTGAACCCTTTCCCTGGGCACGGCCTTATTGGTTTGAGATTATCGATAGTGATGACGCCTTTCGCTACGATGCGTCGACCGCAGATGTCGTAACTAACGAAGATGGACAAACAGAATTCTCTATTATCTGGAGCAATAACAATCCGAATAACTTGCCCGCCGTAAGACTTGCCAAATATCGTCGGCAACCCATCACCCAATCCGGCTTCACGACGAGTACCTATGATGCTGATCTAGCCATATATCGCTTCTCGGCAGTCTTGCTCATGTACGCTGAGGCAGCCAATGAACTAGTGGGGCCAGACGCCCTACCTGGCGGCGGATCACTTACGGCTGTAGAAGCTGTCAATCAGGTGCGGGATCGAGCCAGGAATTTCGTGTACTATCCAGATTTGACAATTGATTCCCGGATCATGGAAGAAAGTGCTTACGAAGCTACCTACGGAGACATTTTTTCCAGAGAAGCTCAGGTCGGTACCGAAGCGCCAAGCACGGCCGATGCGACAGCTATACTTTCCAAATACTATTTCGAGATCAGCACCTTCCGAGGCCTACATGAGGTACCCGCGGCACCTGAAATTCGCAACTATCGCGAATTCCCTGCTAGTCAAGACTTTGTGCCCGATTTTCCAGCCGGCTTAACGCAGGAAGCTTTCAGGGCAGAGTTGCTAGATGAAAGATGGAGAGAATTAGCAGGAGAATTCAATATGAGGTGGTTTGACCTGACTCGTTACGGCATCCTAACGGACCGTATTCAGGAATATCAAACACTCATCAATCCTATGACTGGTAGAGATCTCAACGCTACGGCATTTGGACAGCAGGTTCTTCAGCAGCCTGATGACAAATTTGAGTATTTGCCTATTCCAAAATCCGAAATTGATCGCAATCCAAAACTGAACCAGAATCCGGGTTTCTAAACAACAAACTATTCATTTCCCGCTAAGATCGGGAGCTGCTTTGGCCATATGTACCTCCAAGTAAAATTGGAATTGCTTTTGGCCGAAGCCGTCAACAAACGAAAATTTCAAGAAGATGAAACATCAAATAAATAGATTGCCGTTCCTTCTGATGGCTTTGGTAAGTTTACTGGTTTTTAACACTAGCTGCAAAAAAGATGATGCCTTGGTAGTAGACGTCAGTTTTACAGCCGATAAAAGTACGGTAGCAAGTGGAGAAAAAGTGACCTTCAGCATTGGCCACGGCGCAGATTTATCCTCTATTTATACAGGGGATGCTGGACATGACTTTTTGAAGAGTCGGATCAATCTTGTGGAATTACAATCCTACACGGAGGAACAATTGCGTTCTAATATTTTCGGGGAAAGAATCGAAAACCTGCAAGAATTCTTGGTCTCTATTCCAACTCTGGATGCCATTCCTTCCGATTACTCCTTTGATGGCGATATGGCTCTCTACGACGGCAAGCTCGTTCCCTGGGATTTTTCTGATGTAACCAATTCACGCTATATACAGCTTACCCTAAACGGTAGCACGCCGCAAACCCTTAGTTTTCGCCCAAACAACGCGGTGATTCCTACGATGTTGGACTACAATAACAATAAACTCCGACAGCTGGGAGCACTGAGAAATGTAGCGAACAACACCTTTGCCCCCTTTGCCTCTTTCCCTAGTGGATTCAGTGCCTCCTCCTCCTCGAATGGCATCACTACGAAATTTGGTATTCAGGTCATTATTGATGGACAGGTATCAGCCGTCCGGTACTACACTGTACCGGTACGAGAATTGCTCGACAATCTCAATTTCAATATCGATGGCTTGATCAATGATTTTCAGGCTTCCTTCCCTGATGTCGACATGACCAAGGGAATTGAGGAGATTCGCTGGATTTTCAATGCGGATGATCCAGAGGCAACAGATGATGATGGAACACTCTTAGCTTATGCCGGAAATGTTTACATTCAAGAAATGCGTATCGGTTCGGCTGACAATGTAGTGAAGGGTTTTGATCGAGGCGTAAGTATTCCATATGTGCACGAAGGCACTGCTCAAACGATAGAGCATACTTACAATGCCGCTGGCACCTACACCGTTACGCTAGTCTCTAGCTTCATTGGACGTAAGAAGTATTCAGATGACGGTTACAGAACCAATCGCCCAGACGAAATTTCGGCCGAAGAATATGATATCAAAAGGACTTTCAAGGAGATTACCATCACCGTAACGGAATAGTTTCATAATTCTCATATAGCCTTACTCCTTCCTACAGCATGCTACTTAAGTGCTCCTAAAGTAGGATCCGAAAAGGGTATTTTTCGATACCCTTTTCGTAAGGTTTTTCAGCCCAATAGTCTGTTTGGCCGAACTGGGTTAGATTTAACTACAATTTCTGGATCCAGACCACCCAATCATCTTCAGTATCCCTCGGAGGCAAACCAACAACTAATTCCCCACTAGCTACTAGCTTTTCTTCCTTACCTTCAAATTCTCCGGTCCGGGGATTGTACCAACGTAGCACATATTGACCCCTTAGCTTGGGTAATACTGTTTTGTTTTTGTTTCCCATCTTTTGATAGATAATATAGACCGTCATTTCTTTTCCCAAGACAAAGTCATCATTAACGGTCAAATCATCCATGGGGTCCATTTCCCAAAAAGGAATAGCATTATCTCTGAAAAAGCCTAGTGCATGGCGGTTCTGGTCCCACATCTTATCTCTGCTGCGCCAATCCTGGCAAGTGAGATCGGAATGGGCGTGTTTGTAGCCGAAATACCATTCTATTCCCCAGGCCCCGGCCATGAAAGCTCCCCAAAGTGCATTCTGTCGAGCAAGGTCATGCTCGGGATCTTCAGCATCAGGCAACAAACTATGTTGGGCATCTCCGGGTTCATCAACGGCAATTGCCCAGGGCTTACCCATATCGGCGGAAAGTTTTCTCCACTTGAGTGTATGTGGATGTACTTGGTCAAAATTAGCGTGATGGGTTTGTAGAGAAATACCGGTGTACTTCGATTCGGGACCTAGAAGATCGTAGAACTGTTGCCCATTATGAATCACCACATGATGTTGATAAGGATCATGTTCGTGGAAGTATTGGGCCATGGCTAAGCGCTGGGTGGTAGTTTGCCAGGGGGTGGGATGATTTTTCACCCATTTCCCATTTTCTTCCCCAATGTTCCAATTAAGGGAGAGGTGATGGCCAAAGCGCGCCACCAACTCGCGGTAGTATAGTCTTCGTTGTATACCCAGTTCTCCTCCATCCAGTAAACCCTGATTTTCCATTTCGGAAGTCTTGAAATGCAGAAACATTCCCAACTTATCGGCATGCTCAAAGAGTATCTCCCACTGGTCCAGCTTACTACAATCGAAACGTTCGTAATTGTCGTAGCTAACATAAGGAAAGACATTTTGATCATCGCCAGCGATATTAAGGGTTAAAAAGGAGAAAGCATTCATACCTTTGGACGCCAAGTAGTTAATTGCCCCAATGAGCCCCTTACCTTTTCCTCCCTGCCAACTGGGATCGCCTTCCTTCCAGTCTCCCACGTGTGCTTCCCAATTTTTTATAAATTTATCTTTATGTCCATCGGTTTTGAAGTTGCCATCAAAATCAACATAGGACAAGAGATTCTCGGGGGCATCTGCTCCAGCTTTGAGGAAGTATTCGCCAGTCTCCGCAAATTGTAAATAATGTTTGCCGATGTAGTTCAGTCGCCCTTTGGCCCGATTATCCCGTCCTAGCTTATCCGTAGACGCAATAGTGAATGACCCGGTCAGTCCGTCTAGTCGACTAAAAGCACTTCCTGCCAGCGGGCTTGGAGAAACGGCCACATTATTGCCTCTACGAAGGGACACTTCAAAGGTCCATTCCCCAACCTCATCTGGTGCAAAGTGGACGCGCCATTTATTCCCCTTAATAGCAGAGGTATTGGCTGCGTTTCCATCCGCTGTAAAATAGCCTGGCACCACATAAGTTTTTTTGCCATTGCGGAATGTAACATTCAATCGATAATGTAAGAAGGGATTAAATCGATGATCCTCGCTCGTCTCTGGGCCTTCGAAAGTGAGTGTTACTTTGTGCCATTTCTTGAGCTCCCCACTGATGTCATAGGTGGTTTCCTGTCCAACTGAGTTCAAGGTGAAGCTGGCCATAGCAATGAGGAAGAGAAGTTGTTTCTTTGTTCTGTTTTGCATGATCACAATGATTGGTGTAATAGTCAAAATAATGAGCGGACAGTCCGAGTTGGAAATGCACTAATGGAGTCGCCAAGTTCAGCATCATCTTTTCATAGGGACTTTGCCCGCTTGGCAGGCCTTGGCTAAAACGATTAGGAGAATAAACGGTCTTTTCATTTTGCGCAATTCCACTGATTAAGTTCAGTGTTTTCATCGTACTCGACACCACAAATCTTGATGTTGGCTTGCACTTCAGCATTCCAATCATGTTGAAAGCGTGCCACCCGGATATTGGCTCTGTTAATTGATATTTGGAAATCACCATGCCCTTCTCGGAAGCTCAACAAGCTAGCATGGGGATTATCGATTGTTATGCCATCAATCAGGATCTTCTTTTGGTACTTTCCCCTCCTGGCTGAAATAATCGGTCTTCCAGCACCATAGCGACCTTCTGTTCCGCTTATCTTTATATTCTTAAAAATCCCAACAGCTCCGTTTCCATAGTTTCCCCATCCCAATTGAATAGGGACCGCATTCGGAATCATTTCAATATGGGTGTCCTCCACAGTAATTGATCCGTACACTTTAATGGCATCATCTCCTGAAGCGATGTAGCAGTTGGAGACCTTTCCACCACCCCAGGTCACAATACCATCACTGTTGTTTTGTTGTCCACCCCGTCGATCATATAGATTACAATTCGAAATTTCGAAGAAACCACTACCATCACGGCTGGTAAAATGAAATCCCTTGGGGTTGAGAGAAGTGAGGTTTTGCAGTCTAACCCTACCCTTAGTCACTCGAACCGCCGAAAGCTTATCTCCCCCACCGTTTCTCTTCGCATATTTTGGTTCATCGGTACCAAAAAGGATGGAGTTGTCCCTATCCTGCCCTTCTATGACCAGATCACTGCTACAATCGAATCGTCCTATCAGGGTTACATTTTCAGCAATAATTACCTGCTTAACCGTGTGTGGGATTCGCCAGCTATTTTGGGTAGATTGTATAGTCCCACTTTTCAGAAAAGTTATCGTCTGTCTATGAGGATCCCATTCCACCCCCTCTTTGGCTGAATACATATCCAGCAAGGCTGCTACAGACTGGCTTGAAGCTACTGAACAGAACAGCATGAAAATCAGAACTGTAAGATTGTTGAATTGTCCCATAATCTCATATTTGGCGCTGAACAATGACCGCTTGATCAAATCGCAGTTTTAGCTTTTGTGCTGGCGCTAGCCATCGGTGTAAGTTATTACTTCTATTTCCTTTCCCAAGGCATCCATTTCAGCCCATTGGGACGATAAATCCTAATGGTTTGGCCGGTACTTTCAGCCCTTTTGATCTTACCCTGAAATGAAACCTCATCATCCCCAGGGTTCCAGTACCAAGGATGGGGTTCGTGTATTTCATTCATAACCTTTGTTAGTGATTGCGTCACGGCAGGATACAGATCTGCCAAGTTGACCTGTAAGGCTTGATCTTCGGCAGGGAGGAAGAGCTGGAGATCTTGGGTAGGATGCCCTCGAAAGGCAAACCAAGGGCCTTGTCGTATGGCTTGTTCATTTCGCTTGTAGAAATACAAAACTCTATGCATGGGTATCGCATTATGATCTCCTTGCATGAGGCCAAGGAGACTATAGCCATCAATCTTTAAGGTCTTAGGGTAAGCTACCAGCTCGGCGAAAGTAGGGAATAGATCGAGCAGCCACACGGGCTGACTGACAAGCTTGGGTTGCCGTTGTCGAGGCATCTTAATGGTAAAAGGAACGCGCATCCCTCCTTCCCAAACACTAAATTTACCCCCATAGAACGGCCCTTTATTCCTAATGTGTTGATCATCCGGCCAAAGGCGCTTACCATGGGTATTCTTGGCCGGATTGTGCATGGCATAACCGTTGTCTGAGGCAAAAACGATCATGGTGTTATCGTATAAACCCTCCATTTTTAATTTATCAATCAATTTACCCACGCTAATATCCAGTCGTTGCACCATAGCCCCCCATTCCCTGGAGAGCAGGTCCATATCGGTCTTATCCGTCATTTGCCGTAGGCTGTCCACAATGGGAGGGCCATGTGGCAAGTTGGCGGTATAATAGAGGAAGAACGGCTGGTGCTTATTCCGATCGATAAAGGTCAAGGCTTTATCATCGAGCAGATCTGGTGCATAAGTCGCTTGGGTCAAATCAGCTCGGTGTAGCTTACCGTGAGCATCATAAGAGGCTTCAGATTGCGCTTTGACCTTTGGCTGTCGCTCCTTATCATACAGGGATTGGATATTGTGCCGATTATTCTCCGGAAACGGAATCGTTTTTCCATTTTCATACAAAACGCTTGGAAAGTAAGAGTGCGCCTCATAATGCGTTAAATAACCATAGTGATAATCGAACCCCTGATTGGTAGGCCGGCCTTCAGTATCGTGGTAACCCAATCCCCATTTCCCCACCACACCAGTTCGATACCCTACCTCCTGTAACATTTCAGCGAAGGTAAATGCGGAATCGGGTAAGGGTTCGAATCCCCTGGCGCTTCTGTTCAGGCGAATCGGAGCGTGGCCAACATGCAAGCTGGTTAGCATGGTGCCGCGAGAAGGGGCACATTCGGGAGCACCAGCATAAGCTTGCGTGAAGCGGGTGGAATGTCGAATCAATGCGTCAAGATGGGGGGTCTGAAATTCTCGTTGCCCGTAGATACTGAGATCCCGAAAGCTTAGATCATCAGAAAAGATGAAAACGATATTTGGCAGCTGTGTTTGACAGTTTGCCGCAACAAACAAATAAGACAACAAATAAGAGAGGACAATTCGTTTCATAATTGACTAGTTAAACAGTTTGATACCATTGGAGGCGATGGTAATTGATGACTACTCATGAATTGGGGACAATCGAAACAGGCCGGCGCCATGAGGGGGTAATTCAAATTGAAAGCTTTCTTCATACTTTCCCATTTCCTCCCGTTTCCATAGATCTCGCACCTGGACTGGACTGTCCAAAGCGCATTGCGCAAAATCCAATCCGATCGTCTTTCTTTCCTGATCCGCTAGATTGAACAAGGCCAAATATTTGGCTGATCCACTATCATCATCTGCTATCCAAATACATTGTTCCTCATCGCGGTACCACTCTCGATTATTCCGGCTTTGCTGATTCACCGCAATAACCTCCGGATTGGTAATCAGCTGGATGGAGAAAGGATCACTCCCCGGGAAGTGTCCTCCAAACATCAATGGGGAGCGAAAAATGCACCAAAGGGTCATTAGGGTATATTGCTCATTTCTAGTAAAATTGGTTTGGCGTGTAGTCCCAATCTCTCCCCTGATTCCAATCTGACCGAGTGGCAACATATCTGCATCTGGCCAATGGCCAGTGCAGATCCGACTAGCCCAGCGTGCACAACGAGGAAATTGCCGTTTTAGAGCTTCCCAATCATCCCAGAAATCACAACTAATGCGCCACATATGGGCATGACGTCGGAGATGATTAGTGTCTCCGATATAGGCTGCCCCAGGTGAGAGACTCAAAACAATATCTCTATCACATTTAAACACGGCCTGACTGAGGGCTTCTACTTCATCCACTCGATAGGGAGACATCATGCCATCCCCATCCCAAAAGCCCAAATCATCTGCCTTAATGAAGTCTACATGCCATGAAGCGTATAGTTCTAGTAGTGAATCGTAATAGGCCTGCCCTCCTTCCACCGTGGTATTCACTCCATACATACTGTTAAACCAGAGGCACGTATCCTCCGCATTGGCTATCTCGGCAGCAGTGGCCATGCTGTTCTTAATTGGAGTGTTTTCTTCAACAGCTATCCAGGGAATCCCACGCATAATATGGATGCCAAATTTTAGTCCAAGGCTGTGGACATAATCAGCAAGTGGTCGAAAGCCTTTTCCTCCAGCAGCGGAGGGAAAACGCTCCTCAATTGGCATCAATCTCCCATAAGGATCGATCCGCATCGGGATTTTGGGTTCTTTATAGTTATGACGGGTAGCCTCCGGAGCATACCATCCCAGATCGACCACGATGTACTCCCAACCGTAGGCCTTCAGATGCTTCGCCATAAATACCGCATTCTCTCGCACCTCCTCTTCTCTTACATCCACCCCAAAACAATCCCAACTATTCCAGCCCATCGGCGGATGTGCTGCTAAATTTGAATTAATTACATACATCACATTTTGTATTTCATTCCATGCCCATGGAATAGTTTTATAGATTGATCCCCTACGAATAACCTACTGAAAACCAGAAAATAATGATCACTAGTAACAGTATGCTAAGCGACCACCAAAAGAAGATGCTATTGTACCATCGACCGCCCAGCCCTTCCCACAAGGTTCCTTTCTTAATACTGAATGTCAGATCTTCACTCAGTGGATCCGGTGGAGCAGGTGATATCAAGGCAGATAGGGTGCAAATGATCATGGCAAAACACCAGGTAATCAAAGCTTGATTGGCAAAAGGCTTGATCAGGCCCGCTAGATCCGAATTGGATGCTGCTAAGGGGCCGAATTCTAAGAACTTCAAAAAGCCCGCCATCAAGAAAGCGGCTATCACCGTGGTCACCGCATCCAGTCCATTGACGCGTTTCCACAATACACCTAGCAGAAAAACGGCCGAGAAAGGCGGAGCAATAAAGGTGTACAGAGCCTGAATCAGGATAAATAGGTTGACTTGGGTGACCGTAGCCAGGATAATCGCGAATAATATCGAGATGATCAAGATGATGAGGCCGATACGCCTTCCATATCGAATATAGTGTTGCGGGGTTCGATCCTGTTGAAAGTATTCTTGATAGATATCTACCGTGAGCATGGTAGATGTAGAGTTTAATACTGCACTGACGGTAGATTGTATAGCACCGAATAAGGCCGCTAACAATATTCCTTTCATCACTGTAGGGACCAAGGTATTGATCATAACGATATAGGTCTTATTGGCCTCATCGCTCATGAATTGCCAGTCATTAGAAGCCAGGAAGTCAGGCCGCATTGCAAAGTAAATTAGCCCTGGAAACACCACGATGATGGGTAACAAGAGCTTGTAGAAACTGGCTAGTACCATCCCTGCTCGCGCATGATACATATCTTTAGCTGCAAATATCTTCTGGACCATCGTCTGATTGATCACCGTATACCAAAGACCAATATAGAAGAAGCTAAAGACCCAATGGGTCCAAGGATTGGAATAGTGATTGAGCGGCTGAATGACGGATAAACGATCATATTTACTGCCTTTTTCCGCTCCCTTCAGAATATTCGGTACCTGCTCTTCGATCCAGACTTGAGACCAGGCAAGCTGTCCAAGGTTCGTATCGATCATCTGTCGAAACCCTACCAACAATCCATTGCCTCCACCTAGATGTAATAATCCTAAGTAGGTCACACTTAGTCCGCCAATGATCATGATCAGGATCGTCAGTACATCCATAAAGGCGGCCGATTTCAATCCACCCCAGATTACCCAGCCCCCGGTGGTGGTCCCTATCAACACACAAGCCAAGATCGCATTCATACCAAAGAATTCTGTCAAAATCAGACTCCCCCCATAGATCACAGGCCCCATAAAAGCAAACACATTGGCCAAGATGGATACCATGGCGAAAATCAACCGCATGTGCCTATTAAAGCGTTTTTCCAAAAACTCCGGGGCCGTAAGAACTTTGGAAGTCAAGAGATAAGGAATAAACAGCCAGATCAGAAAGGTAAACGCAATCACTGTACTCCATTCTCCTGTGGCCACGCAAATGCCATAAATCACTGCTGCCCCAATTAAACCAATAAAGTGTTCCGTACTAATGTTAGCGGCGATGTAAGAACTACCCACCACATACCAGGGCAAGGATTTCCCTGCAAGGAAATAGTCGGCTGCATCTTCTTTTTTTCCTCGACCGTACCAGAAGCCAATGAAGCTCAGGACAATAAAATAGCCGAAGAAGGCCAAATAATCCAGAAGATGTAAATCAAAGTTGGTCATGGTCCGTTTTGGTGAGCAAGTTTAATAGAAGATGTCCCCGTCACGATCAGCAATACTGAACTCGGTGGCTTTTTGGCCACTACTAGCACGAGTACGCTCCTGCTGGAAACGTACCGTAATGGTCCCATTTCGGAAAGGATTGTACACTACAAGACCTCCTTGAAATTCCCGCTGATAAGCACCATTGCTCAATGGTGTCATCTTCCCCTTTGGTTTACCCAAGGGTACATCCCAGAAGCTATACCAGTCATGGAGATGATCTGGTGTCTCTAATGGATTAGGATCACCATACAATACATAGCCATCCGAATGGGTGAGTGCCAGTGTTGTAGTGGCGCGCATGCGCGCCATGTCTTTGCGATCTCCCCAAACCTCTAGACAATTAATCCTCGGCGGCTGCAGATTCTCTTCGAACCACAGGAGTGCTTTTTGAATGTTTTCCCACTGCCTTAGGTTGCGGTCTTGGGAAAACTTTGAAGTTCTAGTACTCTGATCTTCTGGATTCAACTCCATGAAAGAGCCATTGATATAGTCCTTGTATTTTTCACCATCAGCTATATCATCATGAATATTGACGACGATGAGGCCGTCCTTGCCAATTGCTTGGCGGACCTTCTTCACTATGGGCAGGTGCCCACTCCAATCCAACATCACGCCATCATACACTCCACTTTCCAGGGCGATTTTAGCTTGTCGTGCTACATTGTCTTGAAAAGCTTCATTTTCGTAATCCAACAGATAAAAGGGAACCCAACCGCCTTGCCAGCCTTTTTCAATTTCACCATTATCCAAGCGCTTCCAGAAGGGGCTATCCTCCGGTAAGAAGCTGCTAGGAGCATCACGCCAACGAATTTCAAAGAGGAAGACCATATTCGGATTGAGTGTCAGCAATCGGGCCCTATTGGACCGGGCTTTTTCTAAGCTTTGTTTCTCAAACTCAATAGCCAAGCCGTCATATTTTCCTGCCCACTTTAAACCCAATACCAAATCAACTCCTTCTCCCAATTGGCTAAGAGGCTCTTCCCATAGTAGATCATGCTTGGCAGCAGCCTGGAGACGCTGCTCCTCTGTACCTTGTGGGTAGTCCAGCATGTCAATCCCGTACCATGCTTGGAATGCAGAGGGGAAATCACGGCCTTTGACCCGTTCGGTAAGAGAGGTTTCTATTTGACTGCTTGCCCACGGAGTCACTGTAGAGCTGGTGGACTTTGTGCTAGTTTCACAAGCATAGATCAACAGCAGCAGCCAAAGAATGAGATATCGCATGAATTACAATTGAGATGAAGACTATCTCAAATGTATTGAAGTGCCACCCCAGACCACTGTCGGTATCATCCATTTATTTGCTGGATCGTACATTTCCACCTTCAATCTGCCACTGGAATGCAGAACGACACAGACTAAGTTTAGTATCTTGAACTATGAAACGCGGACGTAAAAGCAAGGCTAAATCTGCTTTACATCTTATCGGTAGCCTATTAGCACAAATACACCTAAAAACTTAAGTTTGCCACCATGCGAAAAACCTTATTCATCCTGTCAATACTTCTTTGTGGTTCCTGCGAGTCTGCAGATCAGAGCGGTTCAAACACTTCGGCGTTCAACACTGATCGCCCCAATGTTATCCTGATGGTAGCTGACGATCATGGGAAAGATGCGATTGGCTGTTACGGGAATCCAGTCATAAAAACACCAAACTTAGACAAGCTTGCGAAACAAAGCACCCGCTTTGAACGAGCATTCTGCACTACAGCCAGTTGCAGCGCCAGTCGTTCGGTCATTCTCACCGGTCTTCATAATCACGCAAATGGTCATTTTGGTCATATGCATTCCTATCATCACTTTAGTGCCTACGATAAGCTCACAAGTTTACCTGTCCGATTGGAGGAAGCGGGGTATCGAACGGGCCATGTGGGGAAATATCATGTCGCACCGGAAGCAGTGTTTCGCTTCCAACACCGCTTTAAAGCACACTCCCGCAGTACAATAGAAATGGCGGAAGCCTGCGAGCAGTTTATCAAGGCAGAAACATCCGAGCCTTTTTTTCTCTATTTTTGCTTTTCAGATCCGCATCGCGGAGGAGGGTTTGCGGAGGAGCTCCCTTACCAGCCGGATCGATTCGGCAATATCACTTCGGGATATCCTAAGGTGGAGGAGGAGAAATATGACCCGAACCAGGTCATCGTTCCTCCCTTCCTACCCGATAACCCGGAAACTAGAGCTGAAATAGCCCAGTACTACCAGTCCATTTCTCGCCTGGATAAGGGAGTGGGAAAACTCTTGGATTACCTGGAAGAAAGCGACAAGTTGGACAACACCATGATCCTATATATCTCTGATAACGGGATGGCATTTCCCGGAGCTAAAACGACGCTCTATGAGGCCGGCATGCAGTTGCCTTTAATCGCCAAAATGCCTAATCAAAAGGTAGAACGGATTAGCTATGAATTGGTAACATGGGCTGACCTTATGCCGACCATCTTGGAGGTGGCTGATGTAACCTCCGTGGACACTACTATTCATGGACAATCATTTGTAGCAGCTATCGAAGGAAACACCTTGGATCGTTCTGAAGTCTATGCCTCCCATACTTTCCATGAGGTCACCATGTATTATCCAATGCGGGTCGTCAGAGGAGAAAAGTACAAACTCATCCTGAATCTAGCTAGTGGCCTCGAATACCCATTCGCTTCAGATCTGTACGCTTCGAAAACCTGGCAAAGTGTGCTGAGTAACAAGCTGTCTAGTCTGGGCAGTAAACCCGTAAAGGAGTTTCTGCACCGACCTAGGTTTGAGCTATACAATATCGCTGATGACCCTTATGAGACGGTAAATCTAGCTGATGACCCCGCCCATAAGGAGATTCTGGATGGTCTGAAAAGAAAAGTGCAGCTCTTTCAGCAGCAAACCCAAGATCCCTGGGTATACAAATGGGAATATGAATAAACCAAAGTCGAGCCTACCTAGCTTTTTCGCTTAGGAAACACATGATGGCTATCAGCCCATTCCTGCCATTTAAGCTGTAGTTCCTCCAGGAGTACTTCGTTTTCTGGAGCCAGATCATACTGTTCGGTTCGGTCATTCTTTAGATCAAATAATTCCCATTGTTGGTCCCGAAGGTTCACCACGGCCTTCCAGTCACCTTTTCTTATTGCCCCGTAGTACTGATGCTCCCAGAACCAGTAATCAGGTGCTGGTCTTTTTCCATTTTTCATCACCTCTACCAAGCTCCGACCGACAGTTGGTGGTATGGCCTGCCTATTGTGGAAGGTATCAGGATAGGTGCTCCCGCTCAGCTCTACCAAGGTAGGCATCACATCCGTAATATGCCCAAAACTATTAGAAACTCCCCCTTTATCATACATATCAAAATCTGGATAGTGTAAAATTAATGGCGTAGCCAGACCACCTTCATAGGGCTTTACCTTATATTCATGAAAGGGCGTATTAGATGCATTGGCCCAACCAATACCATAGGATACAGCTCCACTGAAATTGGGATCGTTAATTCGAGCATATGCTTTGCTGCCCAGTTCGTCGTACATTTCTGCACAGGCACCGTTATCAGCCAGAAAGATAATAAGCGTTTCCTCATATTTATTTTTAGCCTTCAGGTAATCCACCAACTTCCCGATATTATAATCTACCGCATAGACTTGAGCGGCATATACTGCCATACGATAGGCCACCGTATCCTTCTCTGGCTGAGATAGCTCTTCCCAAGATCTAACCCGATTATCTCTCGGAGCTACCCCCCAGTTGGCATCCACTAAGCCCATTTCGATCTGACGGCGGTTTCTCTCCTCCCGAACCTCGTCCCAGCCTCCCTGATACTTATCTTTGAATAGCTCAATATCCTGCTGCTTAGCGTGAAGTGGCCAATGTGGAGCGTTATAGGCCAGATACAAGAAAAAAGGTGCATCATCTGCCTGTTCCTCTATGTATGTAATAGCACGATCGGTATAAGCATCCGTGGTATAGTAATCGGGATCAGTAGGAGGATCCAAAGCTTCATTACCTTCATAAAGGCGCCGCAAACCCTGGGGTTTGAAATAGCTACTAGCTCCTGCATAAGTGCCATAATAGCGTTCAAAGCCTCTTTGTAAGGGTCGTTTTTCTTCACCATGCATACCCAGGTGCCACTTTCCCGTCATGTAGGTATGGTAGCCATTGGTCTGCAATACTTCCGCTAGCGTCACAGAATTCCGATTTAGGAATCCGCGATAACCAAAGGTCCCATAATCGTGCCGGGCCATGCGCTCTTTATAGGGGTCTTCGGACATCTGCCCAATTCCCGTCATATGAGAATACAGGCCCGTCATCAATGATGCTCGGGTGGGGCAGCAGCGCGCATTGTTGTAAAACTGTGTAAAACGCAGGCCCTCAGCAGCCAGTGCATCAATATGCGGTGTGGGGATCTCGCCACCGTAGCAACCGATATCGCTCCAGCCCATATCATCAGTCATAATTAAAATGATGTTGGGGCGAGTTGCGGTATTGGATTGGGAATCAGCGCTCTTGTAGCTGCCCTGACAATCCATGAGAAGGTAGGAAAATAAGCTTAGAACAAAAAAATAGGTATATTTCATAAACGGAGTTTTTCAGCAGCAGCAGTATTCAGCACAGCGGGCCTCCAGGGTGACCTGAGCACTATTGATGCCAAGTGCAAAGACCATACCTCAGTAAAAAATAGCTACTTCAATATTCAGTCTGTCAGTTCGAGAAGCCCTTCTTCATTCTCCCGAACGGGTTGTAGATGTAAGCGCTCTCGGAGACCACCATTCGGTTGATGCCAAGCCAGGAGTAGTTGCCCCTCGAAATCTTCGAAAAGCATTCCGTGTCCGCCATCAGCGGTTATAATCGGTGGTTCAATCTGCTCCCAGGGACCAAACACGGAGCCACTTTGAGATCGGGCCATAGCCATTGCGTAGCGCTGCTCTCCGAAGCTAGACCATAGCATAAGTAGCTCTCCTTTTCTGTTTTGGTAGAAGAAAGTACCGTCCGTTACTAGTCCATTGCGTTTAATGCCCACATTTTTCATATTTCTCACCCATGAGGCTTCGGAGGCCTTAAAGAGGAACCGGGGCTTGCCAATAGGCTCAGAAAGATCGGCAGACAGCTCTACCACTTCCATAGTCCCATCTTCCACTTGCGCCCATTCATGACAAAAAACCATATAGGGTGTTCCATTTTCCTCCCACAGCGTTCCATCTAAACTCATCCAATCCGCAGGAGTATGCGCAGCCGACTGCATCGCCACAAAAGGTCCCTCCAATGAACTTGACCTGAATATATGTGTGCCTCTCTTCCACTGGGTTTCATCGTTCTTTGGGTGTGGAGTTTCTGTAATCTTTTCTGTTGAGGTAAGCGTCACAAAAAGGTAGTATTGCCCTTTATAAGCATGGACTTCTGGTGCCCAGACACTTTTGCGTGCCCAAAAATCATCTGCCAGTTCGAGTACTGCTTTGGGAGCTGTCCAATGTTTAAGATCCTTGCTGGTATAGACTTCTACGCCCTGCTGATTCCGACCCTCTCCCCCCTTGGTCGCTTCCCTTTGCAATCTGTTCTGCATTTGCGCATACATGTAATAAGTCATGGAGTTGGTATCAGCGAAAATGTAGGGATCGCGAATTCGAATGGAGTCCGAAACTATTAATTGGGATTCACTATCCGACTTTTCGGAATCCTGATCCCTGCAAGCTATCAGTAGGCTCAGCAGAGTAAGTATCAATAAGCCAAGGGAAAGATTTTTCATCTCAAAGAATTTAGACTGGCCTCAATGTGGAAAGTTCAACAAGATAACTATTCAAGACAGTGTTCGATGAGGGCAGAAAGGCTGAAACTTTGCTCTATTGTACATTTTTTTTGCAAAATATATTGCCCATGAAGGGGCGCAACAAACACTACTTAGAAGGATAAGTCGCTATCGCATAGTCTGCACGCTCACCATATGTTCTTCCCCTTCATCGACTACTAGATAGTTCTTAAGGGGTCTACCTAAGCCCTCCCACTGCACTTCCATCATATCTCCATCCTGCAAAACCCAACCTTCACCGAAACTAAAAGCGTCTGCTCCAAAGAAATGAATATGAACCTGACCTGGCTGCCTATGATTGGCGTATTTGAAATGATGATACTCCAAGTTACTCAGGCTATGCGCCATATTTTTTTCACCTGTTTTGATAGTCCGACGCCACATACTTTCTGTTTCTCGAATGATACCGACCTTTCCTATAATATCATCAAAATCGATGTCTATAACCAATTCTGGGCCAATCGCACAATTACGAATCTTGGAGGGTGCTAAATATAGATAGTTCTTCTTTTCCATCTGGTGATCAGAAAACTCGTTAGCCGTGCAGAACCCAATTCTCCATGGCCGTCCCCTTTCATCTATGATATAAACACCTGCAACTTCGGGTTCTTCTCCCCCATCATCAGCATAGTTAGGAACACTCAGAGCTGCCCCATGAGCCCTTAGGCTGGTTCCATTTCCCTTGTAGAACCATTCAGGTTGCACCCCAATTTGACCTGGTGGCACCTTTCCCCCTTCCTCTCCCCAGCGATACATCTTCATACTATCTGTTTCTACTGAAGATTGTTGAGCCATATGCATCTTTTGCCGGTTCTCCGCGCTTGCTTTGTGTGTTAAACCTGTACCAGAAAGCATACAATGCAAGGGATCATAAGGGTGATCAAAAGCAGGTAGTAATCGCCAATCGCTATCTCCCTGATAGATCAGGTCATAATCCATTTGCACGGAGGAGACACCCTCTTGCAGGAGCTGTGTCAGTCGCTTGCCTTGCGCAATAGCTGCTAAGGCGATATCATAGCAGGTTTCATAAGGTTCGATGATGCTAAGAAATGGTTCATTGACGATGGCGAGGCGCCGCCCATGCTCTACATGTTGGAGCTGCACTATCTTCAACCTTTTTGACTGTTTAGGAGAACACATGGTTTGCAATTAATTGATTTCGTAGGAAGGTACTTTCTCAGGTTTAACGGCCGGGGCATTAATGATCGGAAATTTGGCCTGCAGTTTTTTCTTTTTACTTTGAAACTGGCGTTTTCTGGCCAAGTTTTTCCATTCTAGAGGATCACGTCGATGATCATACAATTCCTCACTACCATCGGGATATCTGATGTATCGCCATCTTTTGGTAATAACACTATGAGCTTGGTAATCCAGGGTTGTCAGATTATATCTATGCCATTTCCGATTGGGTTTCCGGAGAAGCGGCTTCAGGCTCACACCATCATTGTCAACTTTAGAAGGCAGACCGCAAAGGTCTGTCAATGTTGGAAAAATATCCACTAGATTTACTAGCCTTGACGACCGGCTTCCGGGCCGTGTGATTCCAGGCACTCTAAGCACAAACGGAACTCGACAGGATTCCTCCCAAAGTGAAAACTTCCGATAATGAAGTTTTTCTCCGAAGTGCCAGCCATGATCCCCAATTAGTAAAATAATAGTATTGTCTCGATAAGCACTCTGCTCCAATGCCTTCAACACGATACCTACGCAATCATCTGCATATTTCATACTAGCTAGATAGGCCTGTACAGCCTCTTTCTCCAAGCCATGTCTTTTCAGTCTTTGGTAGTCGTGATTTTCATCCAAGCCCTGCGAGATGGCTTGTCCATATGAAGGGATATCATCGAGATCGTCCGGGTTAACCTTAGGCATATCCAACTGCTCGATTGGAAAGGCATCTCGATAGCCTCCAGGTAGATACCAAGGTAAGTGAGGTTTGAATATTCCACAAGCGATAAAGAAAGGTCGGTCATGCTCTTTCCGTAATTCTTCGGCGGCCCAACTAGCCGTTTGAAAATCCATCGTTTCTTCCAAAGGCACTGAAAGATCTCCCCAATCAAAATTATTGCCTCCATTCGGATTAAAGCTCAATCCTCCAGCTAGACGTTCCGCACTCTTCTCCGGATGCTGAATCATCTGATCTCCCTGTGGAAAATGATAGTGTTCCCAAGTTTCAGCTTCTGCCCATTTTGTCTTGAGCCGGTGAAAAAGCTTACCTCTAGCAGTGGTAAAATATCCGTGCTGTGCAAAATACTCCGGCAGGGTTACAGCCTCCTTTAGTAAAGGGGCATTACGCATGTAGTGGGCATTTTTATAAACACCGGTCGTACTTGGTCGATATCCGGTGAATATGGCCACCCTAGATGGATTACAGGCCGGAGCTGCGGTGTAGGCGCGTTCGAAGGTTAATCCCTCAGTTGCTAACTTATTCATATTAGGCGTATCTCCCTGTGGATGGCCATCCAAAAAGCCAACCCAGTCATTTAGGTCATCCACCATGATCATCAAGACATTATAGGGTTGAGCCTTGTCTTGAGCACATATAGGAACTGGCTGCCAGCATAGCCCTATCACACACGTTACTAATAATAAAGGTTCTATCTTGTATTGCTGCAAGTGCTTCATTGTCGCTCAAAAATGAGTTGAGTAAATCTTCCTCTAGAATAGGCCGTGGTATCTCCCTCTGGCACTTTTCCATTGGTGTCGGAACTTGAGGCGATCCTAATCCGATCTCCCCTTGACAACTTAAGGTCTTTCCAAATGTGGGTTACGGGAGTATAATCGGGCAGAGCTGTACCAAAGATCATCGGATTCCTTTTAACCTCCTTGATTTCCTGTCCATTGATCGCGATTCGATATTGACTTTCACCATCTAGTTCAGCAAGGGCTACTAGTTTAAGGTCGTAAGTTCCAGATTCCCTTTCAAATGTATAGACTGCGGCTTGAAAATCCCCTTTGAACTTGCTAGCATTAATGGCAAGCGCCTTTCTCCTTTTATCGATGTAAGGCTTGATGAAACCTTCCTCTACCGCACTTTCATAATTAGTAGTCGCATCAATCACATAATGCAGATTTGGGATCTCCTTAATGAAGATGTTCCGATAATATATTTCTGCTCCTTCACCTTGAAGCAATATCTTGCCAGATTTTAATGGCAGATAAGTCTTCGTCTCCTGGTCAGTGTAGAGGATATCAATGGCTTCATTTACTACTTTCTCATTTAGTTTAAATACCGCCTGATCTCCCCGAACTATGATTTCTAATTTATTCCACCCAGGTCGCTCCCATGAATAAGAGCGATGAAAACGGTGAAAGCGCTGTTGAGGATGTCCCATGGTCACAATTTGACCATTTGAGCTGTAATTTCTTATTACAGGGTGGACTTTGGAGCTGACCCGAGTGTTGATGGCCCACAAGTCACCAGTATCCCCTTCCTGAATCTGCATTTCCACTCCATTGGGCCAAATCACATCTGAGCCGTGCACATGGAAGATCACTCCGGCGTCTCGAACAAATTCATGGCGAGGTTTGAATTTCTTCGTGCCCCATCGATACTCCAGACTAAGATGATAGTTGGAATAGGACTTTTCAGTAATTAGGCCAGCAAAAGTTTGGGATGAATTATGGGGCTGATCAGGATAAACATGAATCAGGCCGTTCCTTACCTGAAATAGGTCTTCTTTGGTACCGCTATAATTGGTATCTCTGGTTGCCAGGTACCAGCCCCGCAAATCTTGGCCATTAAATAATAATTCCCAGCCAGCCGGAGCGCTTGTACTGCCAATCATTTCCCTTTCGTTAGCAGTCGTTTGATTCTCGTTGTCACTAGATACTGGATAACGATTGGTTTGACATGAAAAAATGGCAAGGCTACACACTAGCCATAAATGAAGAAAGCGATGCTTCATAGTTACGATAGGAAATTGGATAGTTGACATAAAGTATAATTGTACTTCAAGCTTAAATTTGTAATACAAAAATAAAAAATACCTATGTTTTGTTCATAAACATCAGACAAATTACCGCTAAAAAGATCAATAAAACATAAAAATAGGGCAATGATCTTATTTTTGTCATACAAATTATATATCTTTCGATAAAATTGTCATACAAATTTAAAGTTTGAACAGTTTTTAGCTCGGGAAGTCATACAGATTTCCATTTACAATTTAGCCAACTAACACATCACATCATGCTAAGCCAGACTTCTCCTACTTTACCTCCTTTTTTCTCCCTAGTACTGATCACCGCACTACTGATGGCCTTACCAATGGATGGGGCGGCATATACCGCCTGGCCAGAGAGCCTTGAGCAAGAGAAAGGTTACGCTTCAATTACGGGGCAAGTCACAGATGCTACAACTGGCGATCCATTAATCGGTGTCTCGGTAGTCATTAAGGGTACCAGTACCGGCACCATTACTGATATAGACGGAAACTATCTTATCGAGGCCGAAGAAGGTCAAATCCTAGTATTTTCTTACATCGGATTTGCCAATTTGGAACAGACCGTAGGGACAAGTACTACCATGAATGTGGCACTGCAGGCCTCCGCCTCTGAATTAGATGAAATTGTGGTTGTCGGTTACGGCATTCAGCAAAAGAGGGATGTTACAGGAGCAATCGCTTCAGTAGACGCTGAGCAATTGAGTCAGCGATCACCTGCCAATGTCTTTGAGGCTATTCAAGGCCAAATGGCCGGTATTCAAATCAATACGGGCTCCGGTGCGCCTGGAGAAACGGGCGTAATTAGAATTCGGGGTGCCTCTACCTTTAATGCGGGTTCTTCTCCCCTATTCATACTAGATGGACAGCCTGTAGACAACATCGACAACATTAATCCGGATGACATCAAGTCTATTGAAGTCTTGAAGGATGGGGCATCTGCAGCTATTTACGGATCTCGATCAGCCAATGGGGTGATTATTGTGACCACTAAATCTGGTGTAGTAGGTAAAACCTCCATCAGCGTCAACTATCTCAGAAGTTACAATACTTTAAGAAAAATGCCAGTGGCTAATGCGCAGGAGAGACTGCTCTACGATCTCTTGCGGAATACCCAAAAGAACACTTTGGTTGATACCCTAAATCAAATGTGGTTGATCAACAATGATTTTCAAGATATCTTTTATCGAACGGCTATAAAAGACCAAGCCAACCTCAGTATTTCATCAGGCAGTGAAAAAACCAAGTTTTACTGGAATTCTGGCTTTCTAAATCAACAAGGCGTTTTACCTTCTCAAAAATTTCAGCGATTCAATACACGTGTCAATATTGATCATGAATTTACTGATCGCATTAGAATGGGCGTCAGATTACAAGCTTCCTATGGAGAAACCTTTAATATTGATCCGTCCAGTGAAGGAGAATGGTATGGAGCCACTATCATCAAGGCGGCCTACAGTCCTTACATCAATCCGGATGGCTCCTACCTGACCAACATCACCAGTTTTCGTGGTAGAAATAATCTATTGGATGTCATGAATCGCCTAGAGGACAGGCGCCGCACCATTACCAGCAGTCTATTCCAATATGTAGAGTTTGATTTAATCAAGGACCTCAGTTACCGGGCTAATTTCGGTGTCAACGGTGAAATATTGAGAAACACCTTTTTTGAGCCAGAAGCAATTGGAGGGCAAAATAACAATATAGACGCTAGCTTCTTTTCGGCTTTTGCCTACAATTGGATCCACGAAAGTTTCTTTACCTACGAAAAAGATTTTGGGGATCACAATTTAAGTTTGCTTGCTGGTTTTAGTGCGCAGAAATGGGCCAGACCACAGGAGCAAATCCAAGGCATGTTAGCCAATAGCCTCATCCCTACCCTAAACAATGTGGCCGGGGTATTTGATGCGGCTAATACATTTACCACCGATGAAAGAGATCATGCCTTGGCCTCCCTATTCGGCAGAATTGGATACAGCTATAGAGATCGGTACCTACTATCCGCCACCATTAGAAGGGATGGCTCTTCGCGCTTTGGGCCTGGAAATAGATGGGGTAACTTTCCTTCTCTTTCTGTAGGCTGGCGCTTGAGCAGCGAATCTTTTATGCAAAACCAAAAACTCTTTGACGATATCAAGCTCAGAGCAAGTTATGCCATTACCGGAAACGAACGCATCAACAACCGAGACTTCGATGCCTTGCTATCCATTGGTAATTTCTATCAAGGTCTTAATGGCGTGGGTCTATCTAACCAATTAGCTAATCCAGGCATCGCCTGGGAGGAGACTGAACAAACGAATTTCGGAATTGACCTTGGGCTTTTCCGCAGTCGAGTAAGTGTAACCGTAGATTATTATATCAAGCGGACCACTGACCTCCTGGCCAATCTCCCTTTAGCCGCTCAGACGGGCTTTAGTCAGGCCAGAATTAACCTAGGTGAGGTAGAAAACAAAGGCTTAGAAATAAGCCTACAAGCCAATGTTCTTCGTCTGGGTGACTTTAGGTGGAACACCAATTTTAACTTTGCCACGAATGTCAATAAAGTCATTAACATTGCGGGAGGTGTCCCGATCACCAGCAGAAACCACCGAACCGAGGAAGGTCAACCTTTAGGCAACTTCTATGGCTATCAAATAGTGGGAATCTTTGCCTACGACGAATCCAATGCATTCACACCAGACGGCACACAACTGACCCCCAATTTTGATGGAAATGGAAACTTCACCAATTACACGCTCAATGGCAGTGTATATGCGGGTGAAATCAATCAACTCAGAGTGGGTGGCAACATAAGTGGTGGAGGTGATTATCACTACGTGGATCTAGACAATAATTTTCAAATCAATGGAGATGACCGTACCGTTCTAGGTAATTCTTACCCAAGGTACTTTGGGGGTTGGAGAAATGAATTCACCTACAAAGGTTTCTCTTTTTCTTTCTTGTTTGACTATCAGTTTGATGTGGAGGTATTCAATAATTTTCATCAGACGATGTCCAATTTCACTTTAAATTCTTGGACTCCCATTCCTTACATTATCCTCAATACCTATGAGGGTCCAGGAGATGATACAGCTTTATTTCCCAATGGCAGGAGATCCCAGAACTTGCTAGGCACTGGAGCCCCAACCTCTTATTGGGTAGAAGAAGCTGATTTCATCAAGCTCCGCAATATCAAACTTACCTATAATCTGCAAGATCGTTTCTTGGACCGCATCGGATTTGCAGGATTAACTCTTTTCGCTTCTGTCAATAATGCCTTGGTCTGGACCAATTATACTGGTTTTGATCCTGAAGTCACCACGGGAGAGAATAGCCTGACACCTGGTATCGACAATGCTAGGTACCCAAGAGGCCGTGAATTTATTCTAGGAGCTAACTTCAATTTCTAAATCTGAAAAAGAACTACTATGAAACTAGTCCAATATATTAGTTGCTGCTTAATCGCTCTTAGCCTTATTTCTTGCGATGACTTTCTGGACACACCACCACGCAGTCAGCTCAGTTTGCAGGGTTTTTGGAAAACTGAATCTGATGCAGAACTAGGTGTAGCCGCTATTTACAACTCCCTACAGTTAGCCTTTGAACAGAATTTCTGGTACTGGGGTGAGTTCCGGGGCGATAATTTCATTCTGAATGATCGGCCAGGGGAAAGCATTCAGGCCACGATCAGCAACAACTTGACCATTACGACTCAAGGAGCAGACTGGTCGAGCTTGTATCAAGCTATCGCTCATGCAAATATTGCCATAGAACGCATTCCCGAAATCCCTGATTTCTCCTCAAAAAATGATCTCTTGGCTCAAGTTCATGCCATGAGAGCACTTATGTATTTCTATGCGGTGCGGATCTGGGGAGATGTCCCCAATGTCCAGACGATTGTCGATGACCTAGGCGTGGACCTCAACCAAGGTAGAGCATCCGTAAGCGATATTTATGACCAGATCATTCTCCCAGACCTGTCGAAGGCGGAATCCCTAATTAAGACTAATCGAAATAGAAACCTCTTTTCTCGTGGCGGTATATTGGCCTTAAAAGCGCACATTTTTGCTTGGCCTGGTAGTCATCAGAATTATGACACAGTGCGCGATGCCATCATTGAACTGGAGAGTCTGGGCTATGAACTTGAAACATCTGAAGGTGCCTGGTCCAATATTTTCCGTGGAAATGGTTCCAGTAATGAGATCATCTTTTGGTTGGCTTGGAACTTTGCAGAGGATGGTAATAATGGAGGGCATGCCCAATTTGCGGGTTTTACACCAAATATTGTACCCCCCGAAACGGTAGAGGAAAAATGGAAAAACAGCATTCCAGGAGATTTTAGAATTCCCCTAACAGCAGCCTTTAATATAGAAATTGAAGACCCTTCTGAATTCCCTTTCCTAAGGATCATGACCAAATTCATGGGCGTTTTCACGGATAGAAACGCACAAGCAGATGCATCTGCAGCGGTCGATAAAGGTATTCCATTCTTCCGACTTTCGGGGCTTCTACTTCTACAGGCTGAGGCAGAAAACTTCCTAGGCAACGGCCCTGCTGCCTTAGCGCTAGTCAATCGCATTAGAACTGCAAGAGGGCTCCCTAACTTGATGGCAGGTGTCGACATTGACCTTGGAAACCAAGTAGCTATGCGAGATCTAATCTTGGATGAACGTCAATATGAGTTGATGGGGGAAGGGCAGCGCTTTTGGGACCTAGTGAGGAACGGGGTAGCGGTCGAGGTGATGAGCAAGGTTACCGATATAAACGGGGTCCCCAATGGGCTGAATGCCGAAAACGAAATCCTCTGGCCTATCTCTCAGAACGTGTTGAACAGAAATCCCAATGTCAAACAAAACGATGCCTATTGATAAGGTATAGGAAGTTAGGAAATTTGAATATCTCTTTTTGTTCAAAATTTGTTTACCATGACAGTTAACCAAGCCATTTTTGATAGCTCAACTAGAATTATCACCTTCATACTCTTATTGGGTATGGGAACATCCTGCGATTTAGAATTGCAAAAAAGTTATGACTTCGATGAAAGTGCAACCATCTATCAGGAACAGCCTCCCTTTAACCAAACGATATGGGAATTCATGAATCAACAGGCCGATTTCGATTTAATGGTGGAAGCCATAGATTTCGCGGGTATGCAAGACGTTTTTGATGGTGGGCAAGATGACAAAACGGTGCTTCTCTTAAGACAGGAAGCCATGGAAGCATTCCTATCTGATCAGAATGCTGAAAATGTACCAGACCTACCACTGGATACTTGGAAGCACTTCTTGAACTATCATGTAATAACTACTCGTTTTACCCAGAATGATCTTAACAGTCAGGAATACACTACTTTGCAAACCTTAGTGGATGGTGATGATGGACGAATCGTAATTTGGAAATGGAGGAGATATATGGAATTGCAGATCAACCGAAATGGAAGCCCAGACCGCCCGAATACAGCTAAAGGTGATGCAGTTTTCTTGCATAATTATGAGTTCACCAATGGTGTTGGACATCAGATGCGGAAATATGTAGGTTGGGCTCCGTATTGATGAGTTGTCCCATTTCTTCTAAAATTAATTTGCTAAGTTTGATTGTTCATATACCAAGGTGCAGCGCTAAGTCTTACTGATTGAGTCTTTCGTTATGCAAAAAAGCCAAAATAATGAGTAATAGCCCAAAGTTGCTGAGTAGGATTATCGAGGAGAAATTGGAAAGTGCTATCGTTAAAAATGAATACAAAGTTGGTGATAAGTTGCCGACTGAAATCGAGTTGTGTGATCAGTTTTCAACAAGCAGAACTGCAGTCCGTGAGGCACTAAAGAGCTTAAAGACCAAGGGCTTAATCGAAATTCGCAAGGGCTCCGGTGTGTATGTTTCCGAGCTTACTATCGCTAATGCCTTAGGCCCTATTAACCTCTATTTTGAACTCTCAAAAGATGAGGACTTGGTAAGCAACGCGATCAAAGCCCGACTTTATATTGAACCTGAGGTGGCGGCTATGGCGGCCATGAATCGCACGGAGGAACACTTGGCTGCTCTAGAAGCCAACCTCGAAGCAATGATCGATTGTCCAACAAATGATATAGAGACAGAAACTAAGTTGGATATAGCCTTTCATGTACTAGTAACGCAAGCGACCGGGAATCCGGTTGTTTCCTTAATCATGGAACCCGTTCTCAATCTAATCTCCAAATACAAGCCACTTATCTTTGGGAAACATGCCAACTTGGATAGAAAGGAAATAAAGCAATCAGTGATCAAGTTCCACTCCAGAATCTATGAAGCGATCAAAAATAAGGACAGCAAAGAGGCCCATTATGAAATGAAGGAACACCTGAGAGTAACCGAAAAAAATAGCATTAAGGCCATCCAACCCTAAAGCACTAATCCTTCGATAAGTAATTACTAGCTGGATTTTTGAGGCCCACCCATTGGTGTGGCTTAGGACTTCCTTTTGCATTTATTTAGATCAGCCCTCTACTGAGAAGTACTGGTCTATCATCCAACAGATCTTTGATTCGATATGTCAGACAAAAATGTACCTAAATTGAGAAGTAGAGCTTGGTTTGAGCCTGAAGACGAAAAAATGGGTTTCATTCACCGCTCTTGGTTACGCAACCAAGGTTATCCCGACGACTATTTCAGAGGTAGACCGGTAATAGGTATTTGCAATACCTGGTCAGAGCTTACGCCTTGCAATGCCCACCTGAGAGAAATCGCTGAATTTGTTAAACGTGGAGTTATAGAAGCTGGTGGTTTCCCTCTAGAGTTTCCAGTTACTTCTATGGGAGAGACCAATATGCGTCCCACGGCTATGCTTTTCCGTAATATGGGTGCCATGGACACGGAAGAATGCATCAGAGCATACCCAATGGATGGAGTAGTACTGCTTACTGGCTGTGACAAAACCACTCCCGCCACCGTCATGGGGGCTTGTAGTGTGGACCTCCCCACGATCGTAGTACCTGGAGGTCCCATGCTAAACGGCCACTACCGCGGTGAATTAATCGGTTCTGGTACATTCGTTTGGAAATTAAAAGACAAACTGAAGAATGAGGATTTCACACAAGAGGACCTGACAGAAGCAGAGATCTGTTCAGCGCGCAGTGCGGGTCATTGTATGACCATGGGTACGGCTTCTTCTATGGCATGTATGGTCGAGGCCTTAGGCCTTAGCCTACCCGGAGCAGCAGCCGTCCCAGCAGTAGATTCACGTAGGAAAGTGTTGGCCCAGCGGTCTGGAAGGCGTATCGTTGAAATGGTGCGCGAAGACCTGGTTTTATCTAAGATTCTTGTACGAGAAGCCTTCGAAAACGCCATTATCGTCAATGCGGCCATCGGCGGATCTACTAATTTCATCGTTCATCTACAGGCCATTGCAGGACGTATTGGAGTGGATTTGGAATTGAAAGACTTCGATATACTAGGTAGTAAGATTCCGCTCTTGGTTAACTTGATGCCTTCTGGCAAATTCTTGATGGAAGACTTTTTCTACGCTGGTGGCTTACCCGCCGTGATCAAAGAATTAAACGAAATGCTACATCTTGATCTAATTACAGCCAATGGAAAGACCCTAAAAGAAAATAATGAAAAAGCGCCTTGCTATAATCGCGAGGTCATTGCAGAGATCAAAAAACCTTTTCAGGAAGCTGCCGGGATTGCGGTCTTATATGGAAATTTGTGCAAAGATGGGGCAGTGATTAAGCCCTCCGCTGCCAGTCCAGCGCTGCTCACGCATCGGGGTCCAGCAGTCGTTTTTGAATCGATCGAAGATTACCATGCGCGCATTGACGAGGCAGAGTTGGATATTGATGAAAACAGCATAATGGTATTGAAAGGCGTAGGACCTGTTGGGTATCCAGGCATGCCAGAGGTAGGTAATTTAGATTTACCAACCAAGGTTTTAAAGAAGGGAGTCAAGGATATGGTCCGTATCTCTGATGGTCGGATGAGTGGCACCGCCTTCGGAACAGTTGTACTGCACGTTTCGCCGGAGTCTGCCATTGGCGGAACCTTAGCTTTAGTAGAAACTGGAGATATGATCAGCCTTGATGTTCCCAACCGTAGTTTGCAGTTGGAAGTAACGGAAGAGGAATTATCCCGCAGAAAGGCCAATTGGCAAAAGCCTGCACCGCATTATACTAGGGGATATATCAGTTTGTATGAACAAACTGTTCAGCAATCACACTTGGGGGCTGATCTCAGTTTTTTGGTCGATAAATCTGGTTCCAAAGTCGATCGAGATGTGCATTAGTGCTTTCTTCATGCCCGACAGTGGTGCTACCTGTAGGAGCACTAAAGTCCTACTCTATTTGACCTCTGATCTATCATTTTTCTCAAACCATTGCAGGGCAACTCTTTTGAGTTTTCGGATTAGCCTTGGTTGGCTATCTGAAAGGTCTTGTGTCTCATTTGGGTCTTGCTGTAAGTCATACAATTCTGTTTTACTACCATCAAAGGAGACAAAAAACTTCCATCGTCCGTCTCGGACTGCCAGGGGCAGACTCCGATTATTGGGTTCTTTGGGAATGCTGTACTTGGGATTTAGTCTACCATATTCCCAAAACAGTTTACGCTTTCTTTTTCTAGTCTTCCCTCCTATTAGTAGCTGGCTTACATTTTCCCCATCCAAGGAATACTCCGTCGGCATTTTTGCTCCTCCTATTTTACATAGGCTCGGAAAAAGGTCTACCGCACTAATCACCGAAATCGAGTCAACCTGGCTTGCTTCAATAGTAGACGGCCAATGAATAATGAAGGGCATCTTGATTCCGCCCTCGTATAAGCTGTTCTTGGCTCCTCGTAAGCCATGGGTTCGTTTGCGCTCGAAGGTCGGAGCAGGGCCATTATCACTGGTTAATATCAAGAGGGTATGCTCTGATACACCAAGCGCTTCTAAGCCCTTCATAAGTCGACCGATTTCCTGATCAAACAGATCTATGACTGGTTCTAAATTATCAAAAGAAAAATAAGCTTGTTTATCCGCCCGCAAAGCTGCTCCATCGGCTACCCAAGGGCTGTGGATATCATCAGGCCATAAATTGATATAACAGGGCTGACCTGCATGCCTAGCCAGGAAATCCAATGTTTTGTCTACAAAATAGGCCGTTCGTTCCCATCTCTTAATGCTGTCCTCAGGTGACCAAATCCAGTTGGAAGCAGTAAGCAAGGGATCTGGGTCCGGACTTTCCCAAGTAGATGCATATTCATCAAAGCCATACTGCGTAATTGATGGAGCTATAATTCTTCGCCCGCCGCCCATGTGCCATTTGCCAAAATGGGCGGTTTTGTAGCCTGAAGCTTTCAATGTTCTGGCCAAACTCGGCGCCTCATCAGCTAGATAAGCTGCTTGTTCACAGATCTGATTGTGCTGTTGACCGCTCAAAAACGTATTTATATTCCAACGCAAAGGGTACATACCTGTGGTAATGGCTACTCTAGAAGGGGAACAGACCGGTGCATTGGAGTAATACTTGGTAAAGACTTTTCCCTCCTTGGCTAGTTGATCAATATTTGGCGTTGGTAGCTCCCTACCACCTGTATAGGAGACATCCCCAATGCCCATATCATCCACGTAGATTAAGACGATATTTGGCCGTCTTGCTTGGGCATCAAGTCCCATGGCATAGAAATAAAAGCAGAGCAGGAGAATATACTTTGATCTTATCATGGCTGACTGCATTAAGAGATTTAGTAATGGTGAAATAATAAGTTCCCGTTTTTGGGTAAGCTATTTTGTGGACTGGCTAGGCAAAAAACCGGCCGGCCGGCAGGCGGGAGTAGGCGAAGCAGCGCTTCGACGAGGCTTTTTAACACCGCCAGTCCACAAAAGAGCTATTCATAAATGAAGAAGTTATTGTTTTACCATTACTTAGGAAGGTTTAAGTAATGAGAAATTCCACTATCCAAAATTGCCCGAGTACTATTGTCGCACTACTTATTGACTATCTCGATCCACAATTTCCTTGATTTTTGTGGTCCAACGTCCTTCTACGGCATTGACCATTTCTTTGGGTATGAATTTCCGATGTCGCTTCTTCACTTTTTTAGAAGCTGGTTCATCTGCTAGGTTATGCCACTCCCAGGGATCTCGGCTATGGTCATACAATTCTTCCGATCCATCCGGGTAGGAGATATATCGATAACGCTCCGATCTAATCGATACCCAGTCTTTGCCAAAATAGGTAATGGATGGGGTTTTCCGTTTTCTGTCAGGATTATCTAATAAGGGTCTAATACTTTGTCCATCAATGGGCTGCAAGGGTGGGAGTCCCTCACCACAATAGTCTACGAAGGTGGGATACAGATCTAGGAGGTTGACGGGTTGGTTGCAGACTTTTCCTGCGTGCTTAGTCCCCGGAATCCGTATGGCCATAGGGGTGATGGCTGATTGTTCCCATAAAGCATTTTTGTTGAACCGATCCTTTTCTCCCATGTGAAACCCATTGTCAGAGGTGATTACCACAATGGTATTGTCTCGGTAAGGACTTTCATCTAGTGCCGCTAAGACCTGACCGATATTGTAGTCCGCAAAAGAATAGCAAGCTAGGTATCCCCGAAGATAGGCCCGCCATTGGGTTTCGTTTTGTGCAATTCGATCGAACTCTGGCTGATCATCCGCAGCCAAATAGGCCCTGGGCATGGCGGGAAGATCCTCCAAATCGTTTTTTAGATATCCTCTCGGTAAAACGATCTCCGCGGGATCATATAGATCCAAAAAGCGCTGCGGACAAGTATAGGGTGAATGAGGCCTCCAGAGTCCATACATAATAAAGAATGGCTCGTCATGTGCCTCCTGTAATAGCTGGGCTATGTGCTGTGCATTTTGCACGTCTGGAAAAGTTTCGTCTGGAAAGGCCTGTACTCCGCGAAATTTCCCTTTGCTACCAAAATTGCGATGAGCCTCATCCGGGAAGGGCCCAAATCCCCCCTTCCCTCTTGACCCTTGAAAATTTTTAGCGACTCTTTCTTTCGGTATTTGAGAATGAAAGAGTTTGCCTTTTCCGTAGGTATTGTATCCAGCTCGCTGAAACCATTCCATCATACTTTCTTGTGCTTGCATCAAGGGCGTCTCCCAGACTGCACTTCCATTGTAGTATTTGCCAGAACGATGCGGAGATACTCCGCTTAAGAAGGAAGTACGTGAGGGGCTACAGGCAGGGGCAGGGCAATAGGCTTGTCGAAAAGATATGCTACGCTCCCGAAAAGCATCGAGGTAAGGCGTTTGCAGCTGGGGGTGTGTATGAAAGAATCCATATTCATTCATGTCGTCAGCGACGATAAACAGGACATTTAAGGGCTTCCCTTCTTCAACTTTTTGGTGGCCCATGGCAACCAGGCTAAGTAGAAAGATGCTCAATAGAAGTTGTAATGCGCTAGAAGGGTTCATTCTAATCCTTTATAGGTGAAGTGCTTAAAGTCTACAGCCCCGCTTCCCGCACTCACCAGGGAATAACGATAACTGCGGTGGGAACGAAGACTATGACTAAACTTGGTCCAGTTTTCTCCATCTATACTATAGTAGAAGCTCAAGTCTTTCCGGTAATTCTTTATCTTCAGCCAGAGGCCGTCTGTGTTATCAACCGGATAAATGGATCGACGCGTCCGCCAAGCCGGTCCCTCGGTGAAGAACACGCTTCGCCCATCCGTGGCAATGCCATCATATCCCATG
>CAJXPD010000044.1 GCA_913057785.1 uncultured Lewinella sp.
TTTCGGTAACTCAGCCACAGATATTGAGAACCTGGTAACGCGTCCGATTGAGAAGGAATTGCAGGGCTTGGAAGGCCTCAAGAATATCCTTTCAACCAGTATCCAGGACTATTCGGTGATTACCGTTGAATTTGAATCTGGGGTAGATATTGACGAGGCGACGGATAAGGTAAAAGACGCGGTAGATATGGCTAAGGCGGATTTGCCCAATGACCTGGATCAAGACCCTTTGGTGATGGAGGTGAATCTTTCCGAACTGCCCATTGTCACCGTAAACGTTTCTGGTGATTACTCCAATGATGAATTGCGTGAATATGCTGAATACCTCCAAGATAAACTCGAAGCGCTAGACCAGGTGAATGACGTGGATATGAAGGGTGACCTGGAGCGTGAGGTGAAAGTGGATGTAGATCTTTTGAAGATGGAGAGCATGGAGGTTAGTTTTTCGGATATTGCACAAGCAATTCAGACGGAAAACTTGACGATGTCCGGTGGAGAGATCGTAGCAGATGATTTTAGAAGGGCCATTCGAGTAAAGGGAGAGTTTCAGAGGGTGAGCGAGCTAGAAAATGTAATTGTAAAAAGTGAGTATCGTCAGCCTGTTTTTTTACGGGATATTGCCAAGGTATCTTTTGGGTATAAGGAGCGTACGTCTATCGCACGTTCCGATGGATTGCCGGTAATTTCCTTGGATATCATAAAGCGAAAGGGCGAGAACCTGCTATCCACAGCAGACCGCATCAAAGAAGTGGTCGATGATGCCGTAGCTACTTTCCCGGAAGACTTGAAAGTAAGCCTGTTTAATGACCTTTCCGTCTATACGCGGAATGAGGTAAACAACCTCGAAAATAGTATTATCTCCGGGGTAATCCTCGTTGTACTCGTGCTCCTATTCTTTTTGGGTTTACGAAATGCAACTTTCGTAGGGCTAGCCATCCCCTTGTCGATGTTGATGGGGATAATGTGGCTAGGTATCTCGGGAGTGACTCTAAATATTGTAGTGTTATTTGCCCTGATTCTAGCCCTTGGATTACTGGTGGATAATGCCATTGTAGTGGTGGAAAATGTGTATCGCTATATGCAGGAAGGTTACGATCCGGTAACTGCGGCTAAACGTGGGGCAGGAGAAGTAGCGGTACCGATCATTGCTTCAACAGCCACAACTTTGGCGGCCTTTATCCCCTTGGCATTTTGGCCAGGGCTAGTGGGCTCTTTCATGAAGTATTTCCCTATTACCCTAATCATCGTGTTGAGTTCTTCTCTCTTCGTGGCACTGGTAATTAACCCGGTGTTTACCCGCACCTTTATGAAGATCGACGAAAGAGAGGAGGATCCTTTAGTACGTAGGCGAAAAAGGAATAACATGTTGATCTTCATCGGTATGATGCTGCTCTTGACGGTGATTGGAATGGTGACCGGTACGATCTGGGTACGTAACCTATTTGGCTTAGTAGCCATACTTTCAGCTTTGAACTTCTTTGTGCTGCGGTCGGCTTCATTTGGCTTCCAGAACAGGGTGCTACCCCTATTGGAGAGTGGTTACAATGCTTTCTTGAACTGGGCACTGCGGATACCAGCCTTAATCTTTGGCGGCACCTTTGGGCTTCTGATTTTTTCCTTGATGCTTTGGTCGAAATACGGACCAGAGATCGAATACTTCGCTGGAGGGCAACCGATCTATGTGAATGCTTTTGTTGAATTACCATTGGGGAAAGATATTGAGGCGACCAATAAGCTTATGCGAGAGTTAGAGGACAAAGTGCAAGAAGTAATTGAGCCTTATGATCAGATCGTGGAAGCGGTACTTTCCCAGATAGGAGAAAATACATCGGATCCCAATACTCCACCAGAGCCCGGTGCTTCTCCGAATAAGGCACGACTAACGGTACAGTTTGTTAAAACGGAGGATCGAGGTGGAATTAACACCTTTACCGTGATGGATGAGATTCGTAACGCCATGCAGGGGTATCCAGGTGTGCAGATTTCCGTGGATAAGAATGCTGATGGCCCTCCTACCGGTAAGCCGATTAACTTGGAGGTGCGTGGAGATGATCTAGATAAACTGCTGACGCTCTCGCAAGAAGTGATGGCTTATATCAATGATCAGAATATTCCCGGAATTGAGGAGTTGAAGTCAGATGTGCAGTTAGGGAAACCAGAATTAATCATCAATGTTGATCGCGAAGCTGCGCGGAGATATGGTGTGTCCACTTTTGCGATTGCGGATGCCTTACGAACTGCTGTTTTCGGACTGGAAGTGAGTCAGTTTAAGCAAGGGGAAGATGAATATCCGATCTACATCCGTTTGGATGAAAATTACCGCTATGATGTCGATTACCTAATGAATCAGAAGATCACCTTCCGCGATATGGCGACGGGGCAGATTGCACAGGTGCCGATTTCTGCTGTGGCAAATATGCAATATACCAGTACCTATTCTGCCGTGAAGCGGAAAGACTTGGAAAGAATGGTGACGATCTATTCTAATGTGGTGGAAGGTTACAATGCGATTAATATCGTAGATGAATTGAGAGGCCTCATGAGCCGCTATGACTTACCAGAAGGGTTTACCTATGAGTTTACTGGAGAACAGGAACAACAAGCTCAAGATCAAGAATACCTTTCCTCGGCCTTCTTGGTGGCCATTTTCTCGATCTTCATTATTCTGGTAACCCAGTTCAATAGTATTATCTCTCCTTTCATCATTATCCTTTCAGTGGTATTCAGTACCATTGGCGTATTTCTAGGCTATGTCTTCTTTGGTGGGACATTCTCCTTGGTGTTCTCCGGGGTGGGAATTATCTCACTGGCTGGGGTAGTGGTGAATAATGCCATTGTACTGATAGATTATATTAATCTACTGGTTCAGCGTCGCCGAGAGTCCTTAGGGATTGACAATATGATGGATCTTCAGCCATCTGATGTAAAGGATGCGATTATCCAGGGTGGTGCGACGCGTCTGCGGCCTGTCTTGTTGACAGCGATTACAACCGTACTTGGTCTGGTGCCATTGGCAATTGGATTCAACTTCAATTTCTTTACGCTTATCTCAGAGTCAGATCCACACATCTTTATTGGAGGTGATAATACTGCATTGTGGGGGCCGATGGCATGGACCGTGATCTATGGGTTGATTTTTGCTACATTCTTGACATTGATTGTAGTACCTTCCATGTACTGGTTAGCGTATCGATTGAAGGCCCTATTTCTTAGAATCTTTACTGGGAAGCGTACTCCAGCGGTTAAACCAACCGTAGGGTAAGGAAGAATATTGGTTGTATTCTCTCTGATTATATGGGAGAAATACATTAGGAAATAAATTTATAGGATAGCTTAGAAAGGCTGGGCAATTTTGTCCAGCTTTTTTTAATTTTTTTTTAGAATTTATGGAAAGTGTAAGTTGTTGGTTATTAGTGGATTAGCTTTTTTTAAGTGAAAGTAACTACTTTGGTGGGCTGTGACGAAAAGAGGCGGGAATTAATTGTTTTTAGAGTGGCTACTTCTGATAATCAACTATTTGTGTAAGCATGTACTACTGGGAGTGGGTTTTGCTGTGTCACAAATTTGATTTTTTTAGTCAAAAGCAAAGCGTGATATTCTGTTACTTTGAGATTTCAAAGCAGGGAAATTCAAAATACCTGAACCCAATACAATCATTTATTAGCCTTTCTTGGTCTCACAAATTGACATTTTGTATCTCGAAATAAAGAACTAATTGGGTGAGTGTTTGTTCATAGTTTTTGTTTTTATTCTCCCCCGATAAATTCGGGGGTTTTTTTTCTCCCCAATGTACGAGTCTTCCTCCGTAGGTTCTTATTTCAACCTTTCTTTCTATTCGGTTCCTAAGCTTAAAGTTAGTCTTTTCTTAAGAGTGTTGAAAGGAATTTGCTTCTTCATTTTGAGATGTACTATCCGACATTATCAATTCGATATATAAAGAACTTAGTGTTGTTCATAGTGTTTGTTTTATTCAACCCCGATTCGTCGGGGTTTTTTTTTGCCCAAAACTCATCTTTTGCCTACCTATGTTGTTGTAAATGCGAAAAGGCATGTGCCTATATGAAGCATCTAATTTTCTAAAGCATTTTCTATGTTGATTGATTTAAAGCACTTGAGAGAAGAGTATTCTTCCGCTTCCTTAGAGTTGAAGGATGTACCAGAGAAACCAATAGAGTTGTTTGAGCAATGGATGCAAGAAGCTCTCCAGGCTAAGTTAGCTGAACCCAATGCTATGACACTGGCTACATGCAAACCAAATGGTTTCCCTTCCGCCAGGGTCGTTCTATTGAAGGGCTTAAATGAAGAGGGGTTCATATTTTATACCAATTATAATAGCCAGAAAGGGCAGGAATTAGCTGTTAATCCGAAGGCCGCATTGGTCTTCCTCTGGCTAGAGCTGCAACGCCAGGTTCGAGTAGAGGGAATTGTAGAAAAGATTTCTGCAGCAGAATCTGAGGCTTATTTTCAGTCACGTCCAAAGGGCAGCCAGATTGGGGCTGTGGCCTCGCCCCAAAGTACTGTTATACCAGGGCGAGAAGTGTTGGAAGAAAAGGTAAAGGCTCTGGAACAAAAATATGCGGATCAAGAAAAATTGCCTCGTCCCGATAATTGGGGAGGATACATCTTGAAACCCAGGCGGATTGAGTTCTGGAAGGGCCGTGCTAGTCGTTTACACGATAGGCTGGTGTATGTGAAGTCTGAAGGAAGGGGGGAGGAATGGAAAATTGAGAGGCTAGCTCCCTAGAGGGAGCGTCTGAACAGGGGATTCAATAGCCAGCAGTGACAATACTTACTGGCTATTGAATTTTCTATTGATTTTCCTAGCAGAAGTGATCAAAAGCCATCTTCAGGTTTTGAGCAATTAACTCTGCAGGTCTACCTTCGATATGGTGGCGCTCGATGAAATGAACCAAGCTTCCATCTTTAAACAAAGCAATTGATGGAGAAGAAGGAGGATAAGGAAGCATATATTCTCTTGCCTTTTCCGTCGCTTCAAGATCAACTCCTGCAAAAACAGTAGTCAATTTCCCTGGATGTTTTTCGCTGGATGCTAGGGCCATCTTCACACCTGGACGGGCCATAGCCGCGGCGCAGCCACAAACAGAATTTACTACCACTAGTGTAGTGCCTTCCTTCTGTTCAAGTGTATCAATTACTTCTTGAGCTGATTTTAAGCTCTCGAAACCTACACTCGTCAAGTCTTCTGCCATCGGGGCAGTTATTTCTTCTGGATATCGAGACATCACTATTGATTTTGATTTATTGTAAACAAAATTACATTATCATTCGCATAAATCCACGTTTAAGGTATACAATTCAAGGTGCCGGATTGTTTAGGCCCTACTCCCGATTTATCAAAGGCTGGGTCAATAATCTGTTCAAGGCTGTTTTTCCATGCCCAATGGAGGGTGATAAAAGTCAGTTTTATTCCTGAAAACCTTCGGAAACATTAAACTCATATTTACGTTAACCCGAATATGTTGACAATGGCTAGCGAAAACCCTAATTTTGGCGCCATGCTCAAGAACACTATGATCTTTAGTTTGAAAGAAACCAGTTTAGCAAATATGGCTTCTAGATTTTTTCCCCTAACCGTATTCCTCTTTTTAGCTGCATGTACCAATGATAGCCTTGGTGAACCCCAGATGGGGGATTGTGATAATTTGGATGTTACTTATGTGAGCCTGATTAAACCCATTATCGACGAAAGCTGTGCTTACAGTACTTGTCACCTGGATACGGCTCCTGGTACGTACACGACTTATGCAGGGCTCTTACCTACGCTAGAGAATGGAGAATTTCGCAATAGAGTAATCAATCTTAGAGATGATCCGACGCTAGGTATGCCACCTGCTTTCAGCCCGTCGGATCGACCATCTAGTCTGACCGAAGAACAACTTAACCTGATTCGCTGTTGGCTTGACAACAACTTTCCCGAAGAATAAATCTTTATTCCCCATGGCAAAACGATTTTTTAGCCTAGTCGTCTGCTTAATCACCTGTAGTCTCTTATCTGCACAGGAAAAGATCAACCAGACTTTCAAAGACACTCGAGTAATCAATGCTCAATCTGTAGAAACACTTGCTAAACGAAAACTAGATTTTCGGGTCAGCCACCGTTTTGGCGACCTGGCAGGGGATAATGGTGGGTACAAAACCTTCTTTGGCCTTGAAAACGCAAGTGATATACTCATTGGGGTAGACTATGGGGTGACGAATAATCTTACCATCGGTCTGCATCGTACCAAGGGAGCAGGTTCTATGCCAGATGGGAACTCAGGTCTACGCCAATTATTAAATGGTGTGGTTAAGCTTCGTTTCCTGCAACAAACGGCAGATAATAAAGTCCCTGTTTCAATGGCTATAGTAGGAATGGCTTCTCTATCCACGGCCGAGAAGATTGAAGATAACCCAGATATCATTCGGAGTTTTCCCAAGTTTGCTCATCGTATGGCTACTCATGCCGAGCTGCTGATTGCTCGAAAGTTCTCCGATCAGTTTTCCTTGCAATTGAAACCGGGATTCACCCAAAGAAATTTGGTGCCCTTTGAAGATGAAAATGGAATTTTCTCCCTTGGTTTGGCTACCAGAATACAGGTCACCAAGGTGATGGCCGTGATCGGTGATGTGACTTTCCCTTTTTCAGAACGCCGTACCACCGCCAATGGCTTTTATACTCCTATTGGTTTCGGTTTGGAGTTCGACACGGGGGGACACGTTTTCCAGATCAACTTGACGAATGCTACTGGCTTAATGGAGACAGACTATATTCCTTATACTACTACCAATTGGGGCGATGGGGAATTTAGACTCGGATTTACCATATCTCGCTTATTCAATCTCTAATTATTGCGCTATCTATGAAAGCTATTGTACTTACCTTTTCTGCATTAACCCTTTGTATGTTAATGGCTTGGAGATGGCCAACGGCAGAAATAAATGAGGAAGGAGAGAAATTTGTTTCTCCTTGGAATTTAACCAAGGATAAAACCGTCAATGAGGTTTTGATGCGTCTTGGTGATGTGCCCTTGCCGCATCCCGTAGATACCAGCATGAAGTGGGTCTCCGCTCGAGCTGGAGAAGAGTTGGTTAAGCATGGTTTCGGGCGTGGTCCCGGGGGCTTCAAGACGTCCAGGCAAAGCAAGCATTTTGTGTGTACTTCCTGTCATAACTTGGAAAAAGAAGATCCAGATCTTTCCGTTTCCGATCCTCAAGCCAGGTTGTTGTATGTAAAAGACCAGGGGCTTCCCTTTTTGCAAGGGACGAGCTTATATGGAGCTATAAACCGCACACAATTTTACAATGGTGATTACCGAAAGAAGTACGGAGACTTGGTAAATGCCGCGCAAAATAATATTCGAGAAGCCATCCAACTATGTGCTGAGGAATGTGCCCAAGGCCGTAGCTTGCGCGCCTGGGAGATCGAATCCATTCTAGCCTATTTTTGGGAATTGGGATTGAAAATGGAGGACCTCATTATCAGTGAACAAGAGTGGCAGGAGGTGGAGAACGCCTTGCAAGGCAGCGGGGACAAGGAAGGCGTGATTCGCCTGATCAAGCGTCGCTACTTGGCGGGTTCACCAGCTACCTTCGTCACTCCTCCCAAAGACAGGAAAGTTGGGTATGAATTGGAGGGCAATGTAGAAAATGGGAAACTGATATATGAATTGAGTTGCCTGCATTGCCACGAGAACGGGCGCTACGCTTTCTACCGGCTGGATGATTCCAAGTTTTCCTTTAAGCATCTGGATCGACACTTTACTCGCTACACGCGCTATTCCGTTTATCAGGTTGCGCGCTACGGCACTTCGCCCTTAAATGGCAAACGAGCTTACATGCCCAACTATACTATGGAGAAAATGAGCAACCAGCAGATGGAAGATTTGCGTGCCTATGTGAAGGAAATGCGGAAGTAGTGGCCATGAATAAATCTTCCGGTAATATTTCTGTTAAAATCCTCCTGCATTTCGCACCAGAAATCCTATCTTCATCCACCGTCGAAAAATTATACCAGAAAAATGCCGCTCATTGAGTAGGCATTTCCTATTGTTTGAAAGCTATCAAAACGCGAGCTACGCATGCAGAAACTAATTCTATCTTGTTTATTCTGGTCAATGATTTGCGCTCCAATCTTCTCTCAAGTTAGCCTGGAAGGTAGCTGGGTGGGGACAATCACTACCGGAGGCCTCAATTCAAAGCAAACCTATAAGTTCGAACTAGTCCTAGCACGTTCAGGGAAAAATACCTTGAAAGGAAGATCCTTCGTCTACGTATCACCGAGCGAAGTGATAGAGATGGATATTGCCGGGAAGCTCTATGGGGATCAATCCATCTATCTAGAGGACCTGTTTTATCTCCCTTCTGAAGGGCGTGAAACCACACCGCCTTACGATCGAAAATATGAACTCATATTTAACCGAAGCATCTGGGATAGCAATTTAGAGGGATTCTGGCAAGAAAAGCGCCCAGACCCATTCTTCCCCATGCGAAGCCGGGGACGAATCTTTCTAAAGAAGAAGAAGGCCAGTGGGGCTTAGGGGCTTTGAACCTTGTTGGCCAGATGACCAACAAGATCCAACCTTCCAGCAAACTTACTGTTCGCTGACCCTTAATCAAGGATGACGAAGGCATACCAGGTATGCTGTGTGCGATCACCACCTTCCGGTTTAAATTTCACGAAGCTATCGGTCATCCCTACTCCACTTGCACTTTTGTAAGGGCCGGTGCCCCCCGTAATTATGAAGCGATCCTGAAAAGCGGCTTGAAATTCTGAGGGAGGAGATATCAATTTGACCACACCTGTTGGGATTTCTATATGCAGTTCATGACCGGCCTCCGTGTAGAAAGTACCCTGGCCACCTTTGTAGTCTACGGTAAGATCTCCTTCTGCTGGTGGTTTGGCACAGAACGTGATTTCCGTTTTGAATTTTCCTAGTACATTGGCGTTTCCTTCTCCCTTTTGCACATTGAAAAACGGATAGCTCTGGTCTTCACAATTACCACCTTCCACCCCAAGTCGGGGATCAGTAAGATCCTGCTCTGTAAAGAAACTCGCCTTCAACTTCTTGGCTTTACCATTTCGAATTTTTTTTGGGGTCCACTTCAGCAAGGCTTGTTCTACCTCCTCCTTAAAAACAATTTCTTGATCATGTGCTGAACCTTGCTCGGAAGCGTCCGCGACCTTGTCGCAGGAGCATAGAATGGTCATTAGGCAGCATGTGCCTATCAGTAATTTCAGGGTATTCATGCTTATGATTATTAGTTAGTAAAATTCTGGCTTCCAGCTGCTCCAGATTAGCTTGGAACGAATAAATATTCTACCCCAAACCAGGAGCAAGCTTCCTGAGTCCAAATGTATGGGTTGGTGATAATGGCTGTTAGTCACTTTCTTTCTAGGATTAGGCTATTTGTTGCTTTTCTCATAAAGACGATTAGTCTATTTGTTCCAAACTTGCATTAGCTATGTTGTTAAGTGTTTGGTTTGTAGTTGGTTGTGGGTGCTTCTTGACTTGGAGGGTAAAGAGGACTAGACATGCCCAAGAATGGTTAAGCTGCTAGTGCAGTTATTATCGAGCCAGGATCAATAGACTCCGTCAAACTTCCAGACATTGCTATTATTCCCTTTTCCAGCGTGATTGGTCCCAACTGTTGGACAAAAAGAATTGACAAGAATCATAATATCTGGTGATCTGCATCAACTTGCATGGTGATCATTTGCCCTACCTTTTCGGTAAGAATAAATCCGTAAAGCTTATGAATATCAAGGTAAAAGATTTAATGGTAAAATCGGTTATTACTACGCTGCCACATAAAACCGTAGGGCATTCTCAATCCATTATGGCGAGGAACAAAATAAAATCCATTCCGGTGGTCAATAGCGAAATGGAATTGGAAGGGATTATTACTTCGTCTGATATCCTAAAAGACTTTTCGGAGAATACACCACTCAGCCATGTTATGTCCAAGAAGGTATACACCGTCCCCGCCTATTCAGACGTACATATTGCGGCTCGAATCATGCGCAACCACAAGATCAATCATCTGATAGTGACGGATGAGAAGAAGGTAGTAGGTGTATTAAGTGCACATGATCTCCTACGTTTGGTGGAAGATCATCGCTTTGTCATGAAGAATCCCCCGACTCCTTCGAAGAAAAAGAAGAGTAGGGTTTGACAGGTAGAGGGCTGGGGATTCCTCGCTCTGCGGGGGATTGATGTTGGTGAAAAACACCAACATCGGCTTGGGAGGGCTAGTCTCCCAAGCCGGTGTTGATATTTTCTACGAACACATAACCTCCGCCTTCCTGGCCTAATTCAGTACGTAGACCTGATACGAGTAATTAATCTTTAATTCCTCACCGGCCTTGATGCTAGTTTCCCAACAAACATCTGTGGTGTTATTGGGGCTACCTGAGGTATTCACGCGTTCTGCCTTTAGCCATTTGACATTGGATTTCTTCAGTTCACCAATGATGGGTCGACGGATATTCAAGTCAATATCCTTGCTTTTATTGTTCTTGGCGATGATTTGACCTTCCACGGTAATCAGGTCATAAAAGAATTCCCCATTTTGGCGCTTCACCCGCTTTACACGCTCCTCCCGGCCAGTAGCTTTTTCGGCTTGTTTGATTCTGACATCTGGAGCCTCCGTTAATTTGACGAAGGAGTGATCATTGATGGAGGTGTAATTCAGCTGATCCTGACTAATGGGTTTGGTTTCTTGTTCCTGCTTAACCACCAATATGGGCCCCGTTGTGAAAGGGTAAGGAGTGCTGTTATTTACACGTACAGAATGGAAAACTTTGTTTGGGGAGGGGTTGAAGAGATATTCAGAAGCGTAGGAGTTTTTGCGCTCATTATTTTGAGGGAGATTACACTCATATATATGGGCAATCTCAATTTCCGCCTCAAAGACAGGATATTGACCACTTCCGCCTTTTCTAAGATTCATATCCTTCAATGTGTAGAAATATAGATCTTCAGTTGAAGAGCCTTCCAGACCGCTTGTCGTGCTCGAAATAGAAATATCTGCTGCTGGGAAGTCATCATACTGGGCATAGGTTTGCCCTTGAAAGGTGTTGGAAAAGGTTTGGGGGCGAAGACCTCTGGAGTTTAAATTTTCCCTGAAAAAATTGATTAGGCTGGAATAGGCATTGGCATGTTTAAAATTAGGAACACCCACCACAAAGTTTACATCGGTTCCCTCAATATCTTCCGTATTGTTGGTCACTTCTGCACTGAGTTTTAGACGCGCCTTTTTATCCTCCAGTAACTCTAGAAGATAGGTTGGAGTCCAGTTCAATCCCTGAGCTAAATACATCATGTTCAAAGGTTGCTTTCGTCCCGAGTTCTTAAACTCTACTACTAGCACTGGCTTGATCTCCTTTTTATTCCACTCCAGAATATGATCGGGTTGTTCAGAGAATTCTATTCTACGAATATCACTCTTTGCTAGGCTTATCCACTTATTACCCAATTTCAAACTGACCAGTGGGTGATCCTGGGCTTGACCATTGGCAGGATCGTTCTGCCCAATATCTTCGGCTATACCTTCCACGACTTGATCCTCACTTAGAAATACACGTACTCTCTTTCCTAAATTTGCATTCAGTAGCTCGAACATACTGCGCGCAACTGTTTGTTGAGCCACCATCAATGTATCCACATACCCACTTACTGATTCTACCTGATTATTGGGAGAGGTAATCCAGAAAGTACCAGATAATGCTGGAGGAAGATTCTTTTTCATGGTATACACACCTTCGGCAGGTGCTATTTGGCCTGATTTGATAAAAAATGCAGTCCCATTCTTAAAAATGGAGATGGAGGAGGTGGTAAAGTCCTTCTTGACATCCTGGGCGGACAGGGACAAACATAGCACCAAATAAAAGAGGAGTAGCAGTGTGTTTTTCATGGTACTTTGAATTTATAGGGGTTAATTAATCTAGGTTGAATATTGGCTAATCCCAAGCTAGCCTATACTGGCTCTGCTAGGGAGTGATTAAACTGTGGTGAATATAGGAAGTGTCGAGCAACTTGATTCCAGCGGCTATGGTCCATTGACCAGAAATTGAATCTGCCCGGTGTTAAGAGATGCCTTATGAAACACAATATATGAGAGTAACGGCAGTCTATTGTGATCTATTGCCTTGGAAAGGATAGGGCTTGCAACTTCATCGATTTTTATACCTTAGCGATTCAATTCTTTTGAGAATGCTGTTTAGTTCACTCATCTTCCTGTATTCATTTTTGCCTGTCCTCTTGTTGGCGCTCTTGCTGTTGCCAAAGACCTGGCACAATGGCGTTTTACTGCTGGCTAGCTTGGTGTTTTATGCATGGGGAGGAGTGAGTTATACGGTAATTCTCGTCCTTTCGATTCTACTAAACTATGGGATTGGCCGTTGGCTTGGGACTAAGCCAAAGGAATCAGCTAAGGCTATCCTAGTGCTTGGTTTGGTGTTGAATTTGGGACTTTTAATTTTCTTTAAGTATATCCTTTTCTTCTTGGGGCAAATCAACCTCGGCCTGCAATGGCTGGGAGAAGAGTCCATTGGTCTACCCAAAATTGTACTTCCCTTGGGGATCTCCTTTTTTACTTTTCAGGGCATCTCTTATCTGGTGGATGTATATCGAGGTACAACCCAGGTGCAGAAAAATCTTGGGCGCTTGGGGCTTTACATTGCCTTATTCCCACAATTGATCGCAGGGCCGATTGTACGGTACCAAGATTTGGCAGGGCAATTGGGACCAAGGTCCGTTGGTTGGTTGAACATCAGCGTCGGATTGGAACGATTTGTGGTGGGTTTAGCAAAGAAGGTATTATTGGCTAACAATTTTGCTTTGGTGGCTGACGCTATTTTTACGGCGCATCCCGAGAGCTTATCCTGGCCGCTGGCTTGGTTAGGTGTCTTGGTGTATGCCCTGCAGATATACTTCGATTTTTCTGGCTATTCGGATATGGCGATCGGACTCGGCCGAATGTTCGGTTTTGTGATTCCCGAAAATTTTAACTTCCCCTACATCGCCCGTTCTGTTAGAGCGTTTTGGCGTAGATGGCATATCTCCTTGTCGCAATGGTTTAGGGATTATGTCTATATCTCATTGGGTGGCAGTCGGGGTAACCATACACAGACCTATCGGAATCTAATAGTGGTGTTTCTTTTGACGGGCTTTTGGCACGGGGCCAGTTGGACCTTTGTCTTTTGGGGTGCTCTTCATGGGGTATTTATGCTGCTTGAACGTGGGCGATTTGGGCGCTGGTTGGAAAAATCTTCCAGCTTTCTTCAACATCTCTATTTATTGCTGGTAATTGGTCTGTCATGGGTAGTGTTTAGGGCAGAGACCTTGGGATATGCCATGGATTATTACGGACGCTTGTTGGGCTTAGGAACACAAAGTGATTTTCAATTGGATATCTCAACTTATTTGGATTGGGAATTCCGGATAGCACTTTTGTTGGGGATCATCTTTTCGATTCCAATGACTGGCTTCCGAATTCGATCCGGTCTTGACGAACTGGTGGGCCGACTTAGTATAGGTCAGATAGGACGAGCTTTTCTGTTTGTGCTATTATTTTTCTGGTGCACCATGGAACTGGCCAATGATTCTTATAATCCGTTCATTTATTTCAGATTCTGATGAGGAGTTGGCCTACATATCATCATCTTTTACCGACGCTTTTTGGTGTACTGATCCTCTTCTACTGGGTGGATCGTGTATTTGGATTATTGCCGGTTCCAGATTTGCAGGAGAAACGGAAATTAGCGGAGGCACCCGAGCTAGATCCAAGTTTTCTTGATCCGTTTCCTAAGGATTATGAGGCCTATTACAATGACCATTTCCAATGGAGAAATGGTTTGATCCGTTTGAAAAACCAGATCAACTACTACACTTTCAAGCAGTCCAGCTTACCGAACGAGGTACTGGTGGGAAAAGAGGATTGGCTTTTCAAATCCGGCTTTCAATTAGATATCTATACAGGTAAGTTTCAGTTCTCAGATCGAGAGCTCGAAGGAATCGCGAAGGAGTTGAAACGTAGAAAAGCGCTAGTAGAAGCAACCGGAGGTAGATATTACCTTTGTATCCCGCCACAAAAGCACTCCATTTATCCAGAGTTTCTTCCTAACTCGGTACAACGCTTTAATGCCCAGACCTGCACTGAGCAGTTAGTCGCCTACCTTTCGGCTAATACAGATATTGACTACATCGATCTTTTTCAACCAATCAGGGAACGGAAGGAGAAAACGGATAGCTTATTGTACCATGTCACGGATCATCACTGGAATGATATTACGGCTCTTTTAGCTGCAGAGGAGATTCTAGGCTACTTGCGACAAGATTTTCCTGCTCTAGGTAGGATTGAAGATTCGGATTATTCCTTCAACTACGCTGAATTCGACGGTATGACCCTGGCTGAGATGTTGGGGATTGAGCAGGAGGTGACAGAAAGGGCCCCAATCTTGACTCCGATGATTGAGCTACAAGCAAAAGATAGCATTCGCCAGTATCCTGCACCCCATGACTTCCCGTTTAAATCTGACTATGTAGTAGATAAACGTGTTCCTGGTAGTTCGGCTCCGGCGCTCTTTATGGTTCGCGAGAGCTTCGCAAGTGCTACCATCTTACCGCTCTCAGAACATTTCAGCCGTAGTTTCTATCTCTTTGATAATTGGAAACATAACTTTAATGCACCCATCTTTGCAGCAGAGCAGCCTGATATATATATTCAAATGGTCTGGGAGGGTTTATTATTCAACTTAATGGATACCCCTCCGGCAGATGCCAAATGGTAAGATTTTTCGCTTACCAATCCATTAGGCCCTGAAGGCAGAAGGCGTAATGCCGTATGTCTTCTTGAAGGTCTTACTGAAATAGTGCAAGTCCTGATAACCACACTGATCTGCAATATCTTTTACAGAGAGATGAGGACGATGCTTCAGTAGGTTCGCCGCTCTTTCCATCCGAACTTTAGTCAGGTATTGGTTAGGAGAAAGCCCGTAGCACTGCTTAAAGGTGCGCAAGAAGTGAAATTCCGAAAGCATAGCTGCTTTTGCAATATCTCTAATTAGCAGCTTTTGATTTAAGTTGCTATGGATGTACTCCAGTGAAAGGCGAAGTCGGCGGTGCAACTCCTCTCTAGTACTGGCTTTACTGGCTTGAATATTGGCTACACGACGCTTTTGCTCTCTGTCATGTTGCCACATAAGGTCCGATAAATTGTAAAACATGGTCGAAGATTCCACGGTATTGAATTGAGTTTTGTGGTGGTTGATATAATGTAGATATCTGGCCAATGGCCCAATGCTGGATGGGAATAAGCTTTCCCTACATTCGCTCTCATGGGTAGGCAGATCAAAGGGGCGATCCAGTGCCTGCCGATCGTTCATTTGCTGATATTGATCCCACTGTTTGAGTAGCATAGGGTCCAAATAAAGGCAGATACCCTTTACGTCTTTCTTGGACTTTAGTTTAATATGAACATCGCGATCATGATTAATGACTAGAAACTGTCCCGGGCGAACCACAAATTTTTTTCCTTCAAATAGGTAGGTTTCTTCCCCCTCACAGACGTACTTAATTGAGATACCGCGTGCTTTAGACTTTACTTCAATCTTCTTGGCGTGTGAATAGATAATGCGATTAATGTCATTGCCTTCGTCGAAGACATAGGTCCATGTATTCATCAGATTGAGCAAGGCTTGTCGTTCCATTGATAGCCTTTTACCCTTAGCAAGCCAAATTCGCTCTTCCGAGCTCCTGTCAATGAGTGTATTTCTGGTCAAATTGATCGGTGCAATAGGTTAACGAAAAGATAAATTACGTACCGTCGCTACACTGAGTGACTTGCTTCAAAAGAGGCAAGGCCCAAGCGTACCGCCAGTTGCACAAGCAAGTGGTTCCAGGTAGTAATGTAATTTGACTATTGCTGTAGAGAGGAAAATATTGGTGTTAATACAAGGAGTAGCACTGTGTTTCCACAATAATAAGAAAATCGGCTGGTATCAAGGGTGCATTTGGATGAAAAATCCCATTTTCCCGACCAGGAAGCCATTTTTGATGCCCAAATTGGTCTCATCTAGGCCGAATATTCTGCTATTTTCGACACTTCTTTACCCGAACTTTAAAATCTCATGATAAAATGACAGAATGTTATTGAGGCTCTATACCTTTGGGCTCTTCTATAAATTCCTTCCTTATAACGTGATAGAAAACCTATGGAAATAAAGACTATCGTATTTGATTTAGGGGGTGTATTGATCGATTGGGATCCAGCTTACCTCTATAGAAAAATGTTTGACGACCCCAAGGAGATGGAGTATTTCTTAACGGAAGTTTGTACGCCAAGTTGGAATGCAGAACAAGACGCCGGTCGAAGCTGGGAAGATGCCATCAACTTATTGTTACCGGATTTTCCAAAGTACGAAAATGAAATTCGGGCTTATTTTGGCCGCTGGACCGAGATGCTGGGTGGCCCCATCGAAGGAACGGTGGATATTCTCAGGGAGATTAAAGAAGGAGGACGCTATCGTCTGTATGCCCTAACCAACTGGTCTGCAGAAACCTTTCCCTTTGCCCTCGAGCGGTATGATTTCTTACAATGGTTCGAAGGTACCTTGGTATCCGGGGCAGAGCATCTGAAGAAACCTGATCGGAGAATTTATGACTTGCTGCTAGATCGCTACCAAATTGACGGGCCAACGGCCTTATTCCTTGACGACAGCATGGCTAATGTCGAAGGATCTATAGCAGCGGGCTTACCCGCTATCCAATTTCATAATCCAGCACAATTACGAGAAGATCTCCAACAAAAGGGGATATTATAAAATCGCTTTTTCAACAGCCTTCCACCACAAAACTTGGACTTGATGAAAAAAATGAATCAACTATTGGTTTTGTCCTTTTGCTTCTTGAGTTTTTGCTTCTCTCTTGCAGGACAGGAGGATCCAAAAAAATGGACACCAGAAGATATTATCCACACGGAATTTTTACAATCACCTGTATTCTCTCCGGATCATCAAATGGTCGTTTGGAGCAAGCGTCGAGCGGTGAAAAAGAAGGATGCTTTCGTGTCTGATCTTTACCTGACCCGCTTGAACAACAAGAAGGACGGTAAATTTCGAACCGTGCGCTTGACCAATGCCGATGATAGCGATAGTTCTCCCTCCTTTTCACGAGATGGAGAAACGATCTACTTCCAATCGGGTAGAGAAAAAGGTAAAAAGCTATGGTCTTTGAGCATATTCGGAGGCGAACCTATGGAGGTGGCAACCTTTGAAAATGGCATTTCCAATCTCCAGTGGCTCAACGATTCTACATTTACCTACGTGTCTCACGAGGGTAAATCAAAGTTTGAGCTGGATAATGAAAAAACCAAGGACAATACGGTTGTAGTAGAGGACACGGTGTATTGGCGCAGGAGTAGAATCTATGCTTACGATCTAAAGGGTAAGAGTACGAAGCGACTTACTACTAATCACTTTCCTATTTCTTATTACAAAGCCTCCCGGAATGGTAATTGGATTGTGTATCGAACCACCCAGCATCCTTCTTTTGCTTCCGATGCTAATCCTGATCCGAAGTATTATCTACTCAATGTAGCAACTGGACAAAGAGAGGAAATTCTTCAGGGGCTACAAACTCCCTCAAACGTGCAATTCACGGCCGACCACAAAGGCTTCTATTTTGGAGCTACGCTTTCCTCTAACCCAGAATGGAACGGCGCAGGAGTTACCGAATTGTATTATTACGACTTGGGAAGTAAGTCCTACACTAAGCTGAATCTGAGCTGGAAATGGGGTTTTGAAGGAAGTTATCGAGTGATTGGACAAGATGTACTGGTGGCTTTGGCCAATGGTCCAACGGATAAATTAACCTTCTACAAGAAAGATGCAGCGGGCAAATCCTGGACCAAATCCGATTTAGCATTGGGAGACAAGGCGGATCATGTTTGGATATCGGCGATGTCCGATGATGGCCAAAAGGTAATTTATGAGCATTCCACGGCGAGTCAATTGCCAAAGTATTATGTAGCAGATGTAAAGGTAGCCGCTGGGAAGTTAAGTTTTGAACAAGAGGAGTCTTTCGTAGATTTCAACAAGAAGCTGGCTAAGAAATCCATCACGAAATCTGAAGTATTGCGCTGGAAGGGCTACAATGATGATCAAGTGAATGGTATTCTCTACTATCCGGAAAATTACGAGGAAGGAAAACGCTACCCATTGGTGCTTTCGATTCATGGTGGGCCATCTGGTGTGGATCAGGATCGCTGGCGTGAACGCTGGTCTACCTATCCTCAGATCCTTGCTCAACGTGGGGCTTTTGTTTTGAAGCCTAATTACCATGGCTCTTCTCACCACGGACTTGCCTTTGTAGAGAGCATCAAGAAAAACTACTACACTCCAGAATTAGAAGATATTACCAAAGGCCTGCAAGTATTGAATGATCGTGGGATGATCGATATGGATCAGTTAGGGGTTATGGGATGGTCGAATGGGGCTATTTTGGCCACTATGCTGACGGTGCGTTACCCGGATATGTTCAAAGTAGCCTGCCCTGGTGCCGGTGATGTCAACTGGACTTCGGACTTCGGAACCTGCCGCTTTGGAGTGTCTTTTGATCAAAGTTATTTTGGTGGCGCACCTTGGGATAATGTGGATGGGAAGACTTATAATGAGGCATATATTACCCAGTCTCCCTTATTCGAAATGGAAAAAGTGAAAACGCCGACGATTATTTTTCACGGAAGTGAGGATCGAGCCGTACCAAGAGATCAGGGCTGGGAATACTACCGATCCCTACAGCAGATTGACCAAACGCCGGTACGTTTCCTTTGGTTTCCTGGCCAACCCCATGGCTTGAGAAAAGTGACTCATCAATTACGTAAAATGAACGAGGAGATAGCCTGGATTGATGAGTATCTCTTCAAGAAGAAGAAAACGGATAATCCCACTTTCAAGGAAGATAGCCCATTGGCACTATTGCTCAAGCGGGATAAGGCCAGTAGGGTAGGGGATCAGTTTGGGCAAAAACTAGAGCAGACCCTCATCCCAGAAATGGTGGAATGGAAAAAAGACTCCCTATGGCTAGGGCGCTTCGAAGTGACCAACGCTCAATATGCGGCCTTTAACAGCAAACATATATTCCCTGCTTCCGAAGCCAATTACCCAGCAATGGTTGACTTTGCTATGGCACAGGCCTACACCCAATGGCTAAGTAAGAAGACGGGCCAACCCTACCGGCTCCCGAATGTAGAAGAATCAAAAACTTGGCATAAGAAAGCCCACAAGAAAGGGGCTAAGGAGAATACCTTGAGTTACTGGGCGGGATATGCCCTGACGGCCAATGAGGTGAACAACTTCCGTCAAAAGCTAGGAGAAGCCAACCAAAACCTAGTAAAATCGGTCGGAGAATTTCCACCCACTAAGCTAAACGATGCTGAAGTCTACGATCTAGCGGGTAATGTCGCAGAATATGACCAGAAAGGCGGGACCTATGGATATAGTGCCTATGATTACGTAGATCCACATGATCCTGCTGTGAAGCCGGTGAAAATAGGATTCAGAGTCGTAAAGCAGAAAAAGTAGGGGTAGGCTTGAAAATTCCTGCTATTCAGCAGGGCAAGTACTCTTTTTTAGAGATGCGTCGCGGTGGCGATAATTCAAACAAGGAATTAGCATTTTCTTCGCGCCGAATATAGAGGCAGGCTAATCAGCCTGCCTCTATACTATATATCCAGCTAACTAAATTTATGTTTCATGCGAAAACAAAACCTCTTATTGGCTGCATTGGCACTGCTAGTAGCAGCCTGCGGTCCAACTAATACAACAGAAAATACCGAGGCTGCCCAAGAACCAAGCATCAACGATGCACATCTTGCGGACGCCCCAGCTAGTCTGATCAAAGTGCTAGATACCCATGGGGGATATGATACCTGGGCTGCGCAGCAGACCATGACATACGCAATGGCTGCGAAGAATGAAAAACATCAAATTGATCTACCTACTCGGAAGGTTCGCTTAGAGGGCGACAAGTGGACGATTGGTTACGATGGTGAAGGGGTTTGGATTGAGCAGGATTCCAGCTATTTCGGTGGTTCGGCTCGCTTTTATCACAATCTCTACTTCTATTTCATTGCTATGCCATTCGTTTTGGCCGATCCTGGAATTACATACGAGGAAGTTCCTGCCATTAGCTTCGAAGGAGTGGATTATCCTGGCGTTAAGATTTCTTATGGGGCCAATGTCGGGGATTCTCCAGACGACAACTATATCCTTTACTACCATCCGGAGACCAACCAGATGGAGTGGCTAGCCTACACTGTAACCTATCGTTCCAAGGAACCTAGCGATAATTTCAGATTAATCCGCTACCAAGACTGGAAAGAGGTGAATGGTTTGGTTTTACCTCATGAACTAACTTGGTTTAAGTATGAAGATGGGAAGGTAGTTGAACCCGCTCGCGATCCAATGATAGTCAGTGATATGAGTTTCTCCACCACGGCCTTGGCAGAAGCAACCTACGCCAAGCCAGAGGGAGGGGAAGTTGTGACGGAGTAAGAAGGTACCCTAGAGCCTTCTGTCTTAAATCAGTTCCGAAAGCAGACTTCATTTAAAAAGAATGATCTTTTATTGGCGTGTAATTGATACATTTAAGTATTCATTACACGCCAACTTATGTTAAGATACCTCAAGCGATTTTTGTTTGGCCTTGTTGGCCTTCTCATTGTACTTCTTTTGATCTTTTTGTTCTTACCTAAAGGTCCGAAGAACCAGCTGACCTTCGATGATCCGTGGGGGCAGGAAAAAGAACTAGTAACAGCGCAAACCCATGGCGTGGTAGCCGGTACTCCTTGGGCTACTGAGGTGGCGTTTGAGGTGCTGCAATCAGGAGGAAATGCTTATGATGCTGCAATTGCCGGCCTAATGATGTTGTATGTGACGCATGGCGAGGCTTCTGCTTTTCCTGGTATTGCGCCCCTGGTCCATCGTTCTGCTCTTCTTGATACAATTCAAGGCTATGTTGGGGTAGGGACTGCTCCGCAGGCTGCTAGCATTGACTACTTCAAAGAGAAAGGGCATGAGACCATTCCCAAAATGGATATCGCTTCTCAACTAATTCCGGCGGGTCCCGACGTGATTGTGGCTGTCTTGGAACGGTACGGCACTCGGTCCTTTGGAGAATTGGCTCGCCCAGCAATTGATAGAGCCATTGAGGGCTTTCCGGTGCATCGTGTGATGCGTTACAATCTCAATCTCAGCGTTCTAGAACGCCTAGGATACAGTTTTCTGATGCCCTATAACTCAAAGGTTTATTTGCAGGGTACACCTTGGAAACCTATTTACCAGGGTGAGCGCTTCCAAAGACCGGATCTCGCCAAGTCCTTAAGTCGTCTGGTTTCCGTAGAAGAAGAGGCACTTTCCAGTGGAAAAACTAGAAGGGAGGCCTTGCTGGCCGTAAGATCGACTTTCTATGAGGGAGAATTTGCCGAAGCGATCCTGGCTCATCATGAAAAGCAAGGTGGACTTTTTCAGGCTTCAGACCTGTCGAATTATAAGGGGGAATGGGAAACGCCTATCGAGGGTTACTACGAAAATCTACGCTTCCATGTCAATGGAACTTGGAGTCAAGGCATTGCTTTACCGATGGCGCTTTCGATTCTTGCGCAACTCGACCTTACATCCATGAGGCAAAACTCAGCCACTTATATACATCATTTGACTCAAGCCATTGAGTTGGCCATGGCAGATCGTGAGGCTTACATTGGAGATAATCGTTTTGTCCGAGTGCCGATCAAGGAGTTGACTTCCGATGCATACGGGAGACGTAGATCAGCTCTAATAACATCACAGGCTTTCCCGCAATTCCCTCCCCCCAGCCAAATTCCTGGCTACCGGCCTTTTCAATTCGATCCACCCCAGCAAGGGGAGTCCAAGTCCCGCATCATCGGAGACGACACCAGCCAAATTATCGTGGCAGATAGCCTAGGTAATGTCATAGCCATCACCCCCAGCGACTTTCCCATGACCCCAATGGTGCCGGACTGGGACATTACCCTGGGCAATCGAATGAACCAATTCCGCTTAGATGAAGGACACCCTGCCGCCTTGAAAGCTGGCAAGCGACCCAGAGTCACGCCCCAAGCCGTTATGATCGAAAAAGATAGCAGCTTCTACATGGCTATCAATACGCCTGGAGGAGATAATCAGTTGCAGGCCATCTTACAGGTGCTACTCCATCACTTCGTCTTTGGCGATGATATTCAGGCTGCCATTCAACGCCCACGTTTCAGAACACTAGGATTCCCAGATTCCTTTGCTCCGCATAAGATGCAATCGGCAACCTTAGAGCTAGAAGAGAACATGCCCAAAGAGACGATTGAGGGCTTACAAGCGCTAGGATATACCATTAAACTCAAAGAAAAATGGGGCATTGCCGCAGGCGTGGGCGCCATCATTCGAGATAAAGGTCAATATCTCCTAGGTGCGGATCCCCGGGCGGAGACAGTGGCGAAGGGGCGGTAGGTCTGTCAGAAGGTTATTTGCGGTCGGCCTTAGGATTGATCATTAAATTCTATCCAAAATAGATTGTACTTTTTGGCTATAACTTTTATCCTTGGACAATTCCTCTAGTTTATCTATTGCCTCCTCTTCTTTTCCTTCCGCTAATAAACTAAGGCCTAAACACCAATCAGTTAATTTATTTAATTCGAAAGTAGGATCTTGATCTAGCTTTCGAAGGATTTCTGTAGATCGCTCATAATTCTTTAATTGGAAATGACTAATGGCAAGATATAATTTGCTTTCCTGAAGGAATGGATGTTCTGCAGGAGCCTGTTTAAGATAATCATCAATGGCAATAATACCGTTCTGATAGTTACCCAATTCATAATCTGTCATCCCCTTCTTTAGATAGCTTTCTGAAGGATGAGATCCAAAGAATCCTTTTTGCTCGATTTTTTCGGAAAGTAAATCTGGATGAGATTCAAAGAATTGCCTGGCAAGTTGCTCATTTGATGGTGGAAAGAGAAACCAAAGACCGAGCGCGATCAATAAAACGGCTGCCGCAACGCTCACTGGAATGGACAGTCTTCGAACCCAATTGTTTTTTTTCGCCAATCCACTATCTAGTTCATCAGCTGTATTGGCTTGAATTGACTTGATTTTAGCCATCAAGTTTTCTTGATGATTCATTTTGAGTCCATTCAGAAGTAATCGCTTACGCTGAACGGCTTCAGATAACTGAAGATCTTTTTCCATCAGCCCTTCAAATTCTCCTGCTTCCGAAGAAGTCATCCTCCCCATAATGTACCGCTCAATCCTTTCAAATCGATCTAACTCATCCATCTTTATATTGTTTTTCTAGCTCCAGGAAAAAAATCTTCTCAAAGGCATCCCAACATCTCTTTTTTTTAACTCGAACAAACTCATAGGTGTATCCCATATTTTCAGCGATTACGCTCATCCGCAGCTCTGACACGTAGAATTGATGCAACAATTCTCTGCAGTCCGTTCTGATCAACTTCCAAGATTGCCTAATCGCTGAGATTCGTTTGTCCGAAAAATCTTGACTTTCGGATTGGTATCCCATTCCAGCTACAATTTGTAAATATTGATCTGGATCATCAAGGGCCATGATTAGTGGTTGAGCCTTTTCTTTTCGCTTTTGTCCCATCCAAGCATTTTTCACCATCCTAATGAAATAGGCATAGATATTACCTATAGCAGCGTTTTCTTCTTTCAATTTATAAATGAGTTTAATCAAATTCTCGCTGATAAGGTCTTGTGCTGTTTCTTTTGTTCCACCATTCTTAATAATGTATCCAACACAACTTATTTGGGTTTGGGTCAGTAAATCCCTGATTGCCCCCTCGTCTTCCTCTTGTAAACCCTTCCCTATTTCAGAATTTATCGACATCCTTGTTCGTTATAGTAATTAAGAGTAATATTAATAGAAAATTGCAGCGGTTTGAAAACTATAGCGCTTATTCTGACTTTTCAGGTCTTTTGTATTAATAGCTTGATCGCCCAAAACGAAGTCGATCATGAGCAGGTTCATGATATCTACATTCGGATCTTGAATGCTACAGGCTATGCCATACAGAACATGCCAGTTCTAGAAATCTCAGACCAGAAAAACTGTTCTCGGCCAATTGCCTGCTATAAACCGGGGAAGCCTGGGAAGCGGGATAGTATCTTAATCGACTCTCAGGCTTTAAATATTTGTTTTTCCATAGATACTAACGCAGAAGCGGGAGTTGCTTTTATTCTAGGGCATGAATTAGCGCATTTCTTTCAGAAACGGATTTGGAACCAAACACTGCCTAAAGTGGTAGACTTAGGTTGTGAGATTACCTTAGATGATGATGAACTCCAAGCTGACCTCTATGGCTTATTCATAACCAGACAAGTAAACTATCAACCAAATGCTGTGCTCGAAGAGTTGCTAATCGGGTTAAGATCAAACTATCTGGGGCAACAAATATACCAAAAGGAACTAAATCAGTTGACCTGCCGGGCCTCTCTAGCTGATTCTATCTGTCAATTGGTTGATCATTTGTGGAGGACAAATGAACTAGGGAATTGGCTAATGGCTTTGCAAGATCCAAAGGCTTATGAAGCTGCCGCAGAGGTGTATCGATACTTAGCCCAGTACATTATTCATCCTGAGATTCAGAATAATATTGGCTTGGCACATCTATTTATGGCTCTGTCTACGGCTTCTAATGACCCAGAATGGAAGCAATTTAAGTACCCAATACTACTGGATTGGGATAACCCTACTCGCCGCCGTCCAGAAAAACGTAAACAATTGCTAAATAAAGCAGAAAGACACCTTTTACAGGGTCATCAACTGGCACCTGAAGATATTGATATTGCTATTAATCTCGCCTGCCTTAAAGAAGTTCAAGGGCAGTATACAGCGTGCCAAGAGTTGATCGATTCCCTTTCCCCTAGAACTGATAAGACCGAGCAGCAAGCATCCCAACTAGCCATACTTGGCGGTATCATGGCGGCCCATCAAGGGAATCTAAAGAAAGCTAAGGGCAAATTCATGCAATCACAACGGACCACCACGGCTTGGAAGCAGATCTCCAACGAAAACCTGAAAATCTTGGAGGGTAAGCCTCTTTCCACCGATAAATCACCTAAAATTGTTGATCATTTGGATGGGGTTCCAAATATTTCCCGTCATCCTCTACCAAGGAATAGAACACCCTTCTTGAGTATCGGCGAGGCGATCCGGATTGACAAAGAACAGTTAAATAATTCGAGTTTCTATAGGGTTTCATTTGGACAATTCGAAACCAAAGTGAATTTGCATTTCACGACCAGTAGGAGACTTGAAACGGAATTGGGCTTAAAGGTGGGCAATTCCTTAGCTGATCTTGAGTGGACCTACAGGAATATACCACTTACATACAGCTTAACCCATTCACAAGGCTACTATCTAATGTACCCCAGCCAAGGCCTGGTATTTAATATGTCTTTAAATAACAAGATTAAAGGCTGGGGAACCTATAAGATAAATTGAAGGTGCGTATCCTTGCAAGTCAAGTTTTTGGACTATTGGTATAAAACGAAGCCAGCCCAGTATTGTGCCGATTCGTGTTTAGATCGCATTAATTTCCTGGCCTTGGTTAAAGCCTCTTTAGCATCGTGGCATTGCTCGTAGGCTTTATAGAAGTAACCCATGAATTCTGAAGTGGCTTGATCATCTACTTCCCACAATGATAGAATTAAATTCTGTACTCCAGCAAGCTTGAAGGCATAACGTAGTCCTAGGATACCTTCGGCAGCATGAATATCTCCTAAACCCGTTACACAGCCAGAAAGTACAGCTAAGGCAGTATTCGATAGGTCTAATGTTGCAATTTCATATGCCGTTAGAATACCATCATTGGAGGCGTTGATCGAATCGCGGTTAATCCAAATGCTATTGATATTGCCTAAAATAAGTCCTGACCTAAACAAAGGATTGTCAATCTCGGTAAGCCTGTACTCGTATACAGAAAGATTTCTCATTTTACCTTTGGTCTTATGCGGTAAAAAGAAACCATGAGTAGCATAATGCTGCAAGGTATAAGACTGTTTCTCGAGCTTATCTATGACGGTTTTCTCGCTAGCGGCTGAGCCCTTAAGAATGATGGGTTTTGTTCCTGAAGCTTTTAAGCTAGCAGCCACTTCTTTGACTTCCTTAGCAGTGGCATGTAGGGGGATTATCTGGAAATTAGTAGAATCACCTAATCCATAATCTATATCTCCAACGACCAAAGCATGCTGGTTTTTTTCAAGGGGAGCTTTTGCGCTTACACGATTCCGCAATGAACCTCGGTAGGAGATTTCATAGTGATCCGCTAAATAGCTTTCAGCATCGCTATCCATCGGTAGGCCACTAAAAGCAATGCGGTTGATTTGACCCACTGGGGCTATTTCGATTTCTCTCGATTCGGGTAGATACGGAATCAATTTGTTCCAGATAATTTGCTTTAGATCATGGCCATCTTGCACATACTTCATGTAAAAGCTGGTTTTTTCGCCAATAATCTCTAGGATTTCTCTTTCTTGGCAAATGTATATCGGTTCAGATATTCTTTGATTGGCTTCAACAACAAAGGCATAGTATAAAATACTGTCGGTAAGTGTAGAACCATTATGATATCGGAAGTGGTAATATTCAAGATACGAAGTTCCGTCAGTTAAGGAACCCAATACATCACCGATAGAGACTGCTTCAGTTCTATTTGCCAGATTCATATTCCTCTCACCAGAACGGATACCCATTTTCGTTTCCAGGACCTCAAGGTCATGTTGAAGCTTTTCTAAGGTATTAGGTCCCTGTGTCTTCGGATTAATAAGGATTTCAGTTAATTGCGAACGAATTAGTTTTCGGGCTTTGGCATAGGCTAACCATTGTTCGTCTTTTGGCACTGTAACGCCTGTAATTCTATCCCTTTGATAAGCCAACCCTAGTTGCTTCATCTGTATAGAAAACTCCAGTAGTAGCTTATGTACATTGGCGTCTTTAGGAGGGTGGCGGTGGAAAAAACTAAGCACCAAATCCATCTTGGACTTCTCCTTATCATAGTACATAAGCTTCCCTTGTTCAGAGAGCACGGGGTAATAAGAGTTAAACTGAATTAGGTAGCACTCCAGAAGGGTTTGAAAAAAGTTACTGGCTAGAGGTAATTTTCCGAGCTTCTCATAAACTGATCCCAATCCAAGCAAGTTGACCGTATATTCAGGGTGCTCTGTTGGAAAGATGATCTTACCCACCTGCTCTGCTTTTAGATAGAACTGCACTGCTTTATACAGCTCTTTGTTTTCTTCATGAAAGCGCCCCAGATTAGTGTATAGCAAAAAGAAGGCGGGATGACCCTTTTGAAATGTAGTATCAGCTAATTCTAAAGCCTGCTGAAATGTCTGGCTCGCTTTTTGTATTTGCTGATCCTTCTGATAAGCAAGGGCCAAGTTGTTCAAGCCTTCGATATAGCTCAGATTTTTCTTGCCTTTACATCTTGCATGCAGATCGACAGATTTCTCTAATAACTCAATAGCTCGTTTAAAGTCACCACGATAGCTGTAAACGGTAGCAAGATTTCCTAAAACTGAGGCAAATTCAAAAGTGGATTTCCCAAGTTCAGTTTCCCAAATAGATTTTGCAATTAGATAGTACTTTTCTGCCTTGTCCCAATCTCCCAACTGCGAGTAAATTTCTGCCAGATTATTTTGGCTTCGGGCGAAAAATAGGTGCTTTTTCCCGGCAATCTCTTCAATAACCTCCTCGGCTTTCACCAAAATTGTTAAAGCCTTGTCTCGTTGCCCTGCCAGTCCATAAAAGTGCCCAAGACTATTAGCCATTCTGATCCACATAGGGTGCTTCTTCAGTGCTGTGGTATCCACATAGTATTGTAGATATTCTAGATGAGGAAGCGCGCTTTCAAACTCTCCAGCCTTTCCTAAAATACCAATGTAATTCGAGATGGCATCAAGATATTGATAATGGGAGATGCCCACGAGTTCTTTCTTCAGTTCAACCGCTTCTTGCATCAACGGTATGGCTAGTTCATATTTACTGGCCTCGAAATAGGTTATAGCTAGGTTTTGGAGACTTGTGGCATAGGCTAGACTGCTACTATCAACTGATCGTAGATCAACTACCTCTTGTAAAATTGTTATGGACGTGTCATATTGATAGGTTTGAGTATAGTAGTTGGCAATACTATTGAGCGTTTTGAGATAACTATGCTGGTCTTTGATTTTCTGCGACTCCTTAATTTGTAGTGAGGAATCTAAAACAGCTTTGGCTGCCTTGAATTGGCCTGACTGTAAGAGAACATTTCCCAAGGACAACAAACCTTCAGCATAGAGCATATGCTTGTCACCCAGTATGAATTTGCTTAGATCAGCAAATTTACGGAAATATTTAGCTGCCTTTTCAAAGCGACCTAGTACTTCATATAGTGTGGCCACGCTGTACAATTGGGTCTGATAGTCTACCTCGCTTGACTGCAATAGTTTAGGTAGTATGGGTTCTGCTTTTAGGAAGTAATCGGTAGCTTGCTTTACATCGCTAAGCAAAAAATGATTCATTGAAATTGCAATTAACATTCGTGCATAGTCAATGTGCTGATCATCTTCATTATGCAGTACGATCTTTAGCACCACCTTCAAAAGCTCATTAGACCTCTTATAGTTTTGCGTGAACTGATAGAGTTGAGAAACATAATTTAGGTCATACCCAAATTTGACAGCTAGTTCTCCGTGTTTTTCTTCACTGAGTTCAATCAATCTCTCCCCATAAGGAATTAACTTATGGTAGAAAGAATCCGGTTGTATGAAGGGAATATGGTAAGCCTCTTCGATTTTAGGTTGGAGTTCTTCATAGCTCATGCTGTCCGGCAGCACGTCAAAATTGAAAGTGAAATCAGTTTGTGCACTAAGATTTAAGGAACAGAGGAAGAACATCAATAGGGATAATGAACGCATGGTTTGAGGGAATTAAAATGAAAAAATATTGGGAAAATTGCTAAGAGCAATCTCATCTAAAAAAAAAGGAAAAAACCTATCTAGAAGTGATAACAATTTCCGGTAAGCTGCATCAGATAAGTAGAGAATGAGGATAAGTAGGCTTGGAAATAACAATTTACTTTCGTAGGAGAAGGAGGATCTCCTTTTCCATTCTTAATGCAATATAAAAATAAATATTAATACCCGCTGTGTCTAGGTGCACATAGCGCAACGGGGAATTCATATCGGTTTAGCAAGGCATGAAGCTCTGCTAACCTGAATAAGTATTTCCTAACATTAAAATTGCATACCTATGTTGCACCTAATTGCTTTAGTATTGGGCTGGTCTTTCTATGATGGATATCAAGCAGAAACTAGTATTGTTACAGAAGACATTTTAGACGCTTAACCGAATATTTAATAGGGTAGAGGCTCTTAGGTTAGAGCTTCTACCTTTTCCATAAACCAATCTCTAAACAGGAGATTTTTGAATTCGACAACATCGGCTTTTAGCTTTGCCTTTTTCGAATTATAATCGGAAAAATTACCATCCTCAAAGTACAAATGAGCCAATCTACTTATCACTTTAAGGAAATTCCGATATGGAAGCATGCTGTCCGATTTATTTCTCGTTAAGAAGCGTTCAAAACTATCCTTGGCTTTATCAAAAGAATCGAGGTCAATTTTTCGGCCATGAAAGGTGTAGTATAAATCATAGATGGCTCTTAATCGAATGCAATGGGCCCGAAGGGTAAAGCGGACTATTGGGCTACGGCTTTGCTTATAAATTAATAGCTCATCCAAACATCTTTCTAAGTAAATTGGATCTTCTGACCATTTGCCTTCATAGAAGTAGATATAGGCCAAGGCCAAGGCCTTAGTGAATGGTGCAAACTGAGGTTTCAAATAAGGAAGGTAGCCATCTACCAGATTTTTTGCTAGTCTAATCTCTTTAGCGACGGCTGCCGCTGCTATCATGTTTACATAAACTAAATCACTTATATACCCATCTTGCGTGATCAAAGCATGATTAATACCCATTTGATATAGATTCCAGGATTCATCCAAGTAACCAGGCTCGCCCTGCCGATTAAGAAACCCGGATTGATTGAGTAGGTGTGTCCAGAATTCCCGTTGGGCCTGTCTACTAAACGAATCCCAATGATCTACCACCCAGGCCTTTACCTCCGAATATTGCAGCTTGCCATCATACATTTGTATGATTTTCGCGTACCCTTCAATGCTAGCGGAGTAAAAGTAATTCTGCATGCTAATAAAGGATAACATGGAAGAATCATCCAATAATGGTTTTTCAGAAAGCATTTGCCTGCGATTATGTAAATCTGCCATAAGACTCAAGCATTTTGATGCTGTTGCTTGCCACAGATGATTTAGCAGAGCGTCTTTTTTAATTTTTGGCCGCTGGGTTTGTGGATGATTTTGCCATCGGTAGTGAAGGTCATACAAGTACTCATGATCTTCGATGGAGAGTTCCTGTCTAGACTCCAGGTTCCTAATCTGTTTTACGATTTCTCCCTCAAACATATCATGATCGTCCTGGACTTGCAACCAATCTAACTTTAGTTGATTTTGAACTCTGGGTTTCTTTTTCAACGATTCCTGGATAATCAGTGTATCTATCAGCCCTTTAAGATTAGACATAATCGGATATATTCGGTTTTTATCGTATTCTGACTTATCATTAAAAAGCTTGGCGTATACCAATTCTTTCTTTAGGCGACGAGGGCTATCAAATTCCGGGTGATCTTTTTTCAAGATTTCGAATAGACGTATAACGGTCTTGTCTGTATTGAAGTAAGGTGAGTTTACCAAACGTTCAAGAAATTTCCACTCTTTTTTGCTCAATTTTCTGCAAGCTTTAATTAGGGATGAGTCTCGCATTGATTTTTATTTAACTAGTTCATAGAGAGTTTGTTAGGGAGAGTTGTTTTACTAAATAAAAAGCCTGCTTAAATGTCTAATGCCCAGTTTTAATCTAATTTTAGACAGAAAGTGTCTGATGGCGATCTCCTCCGTATCTCCGAAATTTCTTCTTGTAATCTAATTGAAAAGAACTCCTAATTAATTTGTAGTCAAATATGGTTGGTTTGTTTCTCATACTGATAAAAGTAATTGGAGGTAAAATTGGCATCGCAAAAGCCGGACTGCTAATCGCTAAAAGCCGGGTACTCAAGGCGGCCTTCGAAGAATTTTCAGAAGAGTTTCTCTTTTTAGGACAAAGAGCACTAATGAACCCCGGAATCCAAAATGCACTTCCAGGTTGGATGCTCGATTATCTAGAAGAGAGAGTCGACGATTTGCAAGCTGCTGTAGAGGCCATAAAGGATTTCTTAGATTCCATGTCGTAGTTTTTTAATCATCTATTAAGTATAAGGTTTTCTGATTCACAGTAAGGTTACCATTGCCTGATTTTGAGGTAATTTAAAGATAAGGAATATGGTGAATACTTTCTTGTCCGGGCACCCTATGTCTAGTCGATGGTAACAATAAAATAAGTAATCATGCGAAAAATTATTGCAATTCCAATTCTATTGCTTTTGACAGCTAGTTTATCAGCTATTACTCCTAACCCTGCTAATTCCATTTTAATCGAGAAATCGATAATGAAGAACGAGATTACGCTGAATGATTTTACAAGTCTCAAGAAAAAGGACTTGAAAAAACAACTCGGCCGGAAACTCACCTTTAAGGAGAATATTGGCCTTTTCTTTATGAAGAGATTTATTAAAAAGGCAATTAAGAAAGACCCTTCATTGGGTGAACTAAGTTCCAGTGTTTTTTTCGGAGCGTGCTCTAAAATTGTTCTAAAGAATGGGGATATCATTGAAGCAGATATTAGCCAGATTACTCCAACAGAGGTGAAGTATAGAAGGTGTGGAAAACCAGACGATCCGGAGATCGTACTCAGCAAAGGAGATGTCTTGAGTATCCAAGCTTCGGATGGAGCAGTGATCTACAGAGATACTGGTAGGCCCCCCACTGTTGCTCCTCGGAATGACTATCGACAAGTAAGCACGCAGATTGATACTAGAAAGATGGAACCATACGCTATCTGGGCGACGGTATTTGCCTTGTTGATCCCTATTGTCGGCATTGTATTAGGTATCATTAGTCTTACCCGTATCAATAAAAATCCGGATAGATATAAAGGAGCTGGTTGGGCCTGGTTTGGTATAATCTTCAGTATTCTCTGGATTCTCGTCGTCGTGGCCTCAGCCTCTGCTGCTTAGAAGTAGGGAGTATCGTTGTCGAATGTAATCATGAAATCATTAAACATGGCTATCATAAGAATTCTGGTCCTGTCCATCTGTGTGAGTTTGTACCAAACTGCATCAATGACAGCCCAGACTCCAGACAAGATGGGAGAAATAGCAAAGGAAAGTGATTTGCAAGGGAATCCTCCTCCGGAAGTCATAAGAGAAAACCCGGATGCGCCCTTCATTGAAACTACGGGAATATGGGAGAATGATGAGATTGTGAAAAGCCTGATAGTCATCGGTTTCGCGCTGATCATCTTTACCTTGCTGATATTCAGAATAAAAGTCCAAACGATGGATGCAGAAGACTTCATCCGCTTAATAGTTCTAGCCTTGGTCATCTGTTCTTCCATGTATCTGATTTCTGCAGGTTGGGATGATCAGCAGACTGCCCCAGCTTTTGGAATTCTAGGTACGATTGCCGGGTATCTGCTGGGGCGAGGTAGTGCGGCAAGTTCTTCTTCTCAAAACTGATCTTTAAGATGAATCGTTTACTAGGGATGGTGCTCTGTCTACACATACTGAGCACTTCTATCTCGGCTCAGAAGTCGGTAAATAAAAGACCACAGGACGTCACCAGCGAAATTGGTTTTGGTGCAGATCCTGATGTCTCTCCTCGCAAATGTAAGATTTATTACGGCTACCGTGACACACTAGTTATTGGCATGCAGACTGAAGGAGGGGAATGGGTGTCCTATTACATGACCAAGGGCGTTTCCGACATCAGTTTGCAGGACTGCGGTATTGGGGAAGAAAGACTATGTGAAAAGGTCTTCCGGATTTGTACTAGCGGAAAGTCCGTTTGTGAAACAATCACTTTGGAAGGGAAAAGTAGATATGAAATTATTTGGCTACAACGAAAGAAGAAATGGAGCATAAGAAAAAGGTAGGACCTAAGCCTATCTTTCCGATTTGGACCATTTGATAGTTTAAGGGATAGTGGTGTTCTACCTCTTTAGTATTTCTAAATTCTGAAGTATGTATCCTTTTTCAAGTCAGTTACTTATTAAGTTGACACTCCTATTGTTCGTACCCTTTTCTTGTGTTTATAGTCAATCTTCCAAATGTGGTACGGCTAGTCCTAATATATCGAGCTCGAAAGTACAAGTGGACATGGATCCTGTCATCAAAGGTGCTCCTGCTAGAAGGATCAAAAGGTCAGGGGAGAATGAAAAATACGAGTATGGGGTTGCCGTACAATTTGTTCTGGATCCTGATTCTCCGGATAGTATATCGGTGGATAGATTCGACGATCAAATTAAAAAGTTAAATGAAGCATTTTTTGGGGCGGACTTGCGATTTACATTAAGTCCGGGACGAATCCGAAAGATAGAATCACCTCGGTTAAGTGATTTCAACTACCCTTCAGATGAATTTGAGTTGTTTTCGAATTATAAAATTCCAGGTCTAATTAATGTCTTTTGTGTTCAAGGTATTAGAACCGATTTAGACCAGGACATCTGGCAGGGATTTACCTATCACCCGGAGGATAGAAGAGTAGCTCCTTACCAAGAAAACGTCATTGTCATTACCTTTTCAGGTATTACTGAAGGCAATACCTTGATTCATGAGTTCGGACACTTTTTCGGTTTATATCATACTCATGAAGGACACGATGATCCGCAACAAGCCGAGTGCGTTTCTCATCAAGATTGTTTGGAACGGGGAGATCTGATTTGTGATACCCCGGCTGATCCCAACCTTAGAAATCTTGTAGACGCTTCGGACCCTACCAATTGTCGTTGTGATTTAACAGGGATTACTGACCCTAATGGCTTAGTATATCAGCCTTTGATAGAAAACTTCATGTCGTATGCCCCTCCAATTTGTAGAAAAAGCTTTACGACTGGACAGTTGAATCGAATGAACTATTACCATTTTTTTGTCCGAAAGGATTTAGAGCATAAAGTAATTCGGAAGCCCTCGCAGGTTCATGATGGAAAACCTGGAGTATCGATACAGGTAGTTCGGAGCTTGTCCATTGCACAAGCTAGAGGTAGGCTGGAAGGTAGACCATTAGCCGTTATCTTCATTTACTCGCGGAATCAAAAATGGGCAAGTAGAATGCTTCAGGAGTTACATAGTCCAGTGTTATCTCATTTTTTCAATCCAGAAGAGGATTCTCAGTATTACTTAGTGGCAAGTTCTCTGGAGGAACTAGGGAGTGAGCAAGGAGTAAGAGACTTTCTGGGGAATACCTTGGCACCAAGCGCTTCTCTACTTGATCATCCTTTTTTACTGCAATTATGGCCAGAAATTGCGCCAACTCCTGGACTTTATATTGTAGAATTCGGAGAAGAGTGGCTTTCTATAAATTCAGTCCTGTTTAGCCATCCAGGATATCTCAAACCATACCAGCTAAAGAAGGTTCTTGCCAGTTTTTGATTTTTGCATGCTAAAAAAGGAGGTGTGGCCAACTAGTTACAAAAGAGCCTGCAGGTTAAGAACAAAGCATTTTCCATCTGCCCTAAAATCATCCTTATGCTTAATTTGACCTTCAAATTACTACTAATTGTATTGGTGGTATTCATTCAATCATGTCTTCCAAGCTTACCTCAGCCATTGTTTGTCCAACAAACTAATACCTTCACTTTACCTGGTGATGGCTGGGAGAGGAGCTTCTATAATGAAGGCTATGACAAAGGATGGAGTCATGGATATGATGAGGGTTATACTAATGGATTTCTTGTTGGAGAAAATGCAGGGTATCAAAGAGGACTGATTGAAGGAAAAAGAATAGCAACATACCAACTGCTGGACTCCCTGAAGGCTGTACAAGCTGCCGATGACTTACGCTTGCTGCTGATTGAGAAGATGTTTGCCAATAAAGACTCTCTTAATAAGATGGAAGGAATGAGGGAGACAGGTTATGTAGCTGGATTACATGACGGGAAAAAATTGGCTTATGTTGAAGCATACAGAAAAGGATTTGATGCTGCCTTTGACAGTTTGTATCCAATAAATCTCCGTAGAGGACAGGCCATTAAATATCAGATTTATGACCCGCAGAAAGTAAATCTAACGATTCCATATGAGCGTATTGCGCGCTTCATCGCTAAGGAGTTACAACAAGGATCCTACTTAAATCAAGTTGCTTTTGCACAGCTAATAAAAGAAGTACACACTAGGTTTATCAGCATGGTTAGCCAGCTTGTAGAACTTGATGGACAAGAAGGGGCTGATATGTTCCTACGATATGAGGAAATACACGAAGCCTTGAGTGACTTATATTATCGGACTTACCTCCAGAAAATACGATTGAAAAATCGCGATCTGGATAAGAACTTTTATGATTATCGTTACCACTTATCAAGTTCTGAATTTGTACATGTGGTTAAGACAGGTATTTGCTCGTTAATGGACGTTTTGATTACCTACGCAAAGAATAATTCACAAAGTGCTACCGTCTATGGTTTTGAGGTCATGGGACATATATGTGAAATACTACATCGAGAACCGATCCAAGAGTTTGAAGATGGCCTACTGAAAAGTGCTTTAGTCTTCGATTACGATATTAATGTTAGACGGTTAACTACAAGCTTAAGGAATATCCTTTCAAATCAAACGGTAGAAATCTTAGCCAGAGTAGTGGACAACAAATCGGTATACCTGGATTTACCTGATTTTGGGGTGGACATCGAAAGAGAATTAGTACAAGTTTTTTCAGTAGGTTTTGATACCAGTAAGGTCTTTGTGGCGGTCGATCACAATGAGGAGAAATTCTCAATTCAGCTATCACAGAGTTCGATGATACTAAAGAAACTTTTTGAATATGGAATTCCTACTCATATAAGGGCAGAGACTTTATGTTACGCTGCTCAAGTTAGCACTACCAAAATACTAAAAGTCAGAGAAGAGGAATGGGATAAGCAAGCAAACGAGGCTCTAACTGGACCGCCTCAACCTTTACCGCCCATCACGCTGGAGGCAGTGAAGGAATTTGTGCCATTTTTTCGAAAATTTATGGAGCCAGCTGTTACACTCCCAACAAGTTGCTACAATGTTTACTTAGAATTTGAAGGTCGAGAAATAAGCCTCCTAGAAACTGATTGTAGTCATGGTTGACTTTGTTTTCTCTCTGGACCGGATACTGTAGAAATTATAAGTCTTTCTTCCTTCAGGCCTCATCGGTTTACATTTAATACATAAAAATGGGGTATCGCCGCAGGCGTGGGCGCCATCCTTCGAGATAAAGGACAATATCTCCTAGGGGCGGATCCCCGGGCAGAGACGGTGGCGAAGGGGCGGTAGTACTGGGAAACTCCTCCAACTAGAGCAAGAGAGAACCGAGTTAGGAAATTTCTTCACCACCCAGGTAACTCCTGGGAGCTAGGCGCGTATAATAAAGAGTGATGTAGAGTACCTATCGTTCATCTCCCGACTACTCGTATTCATTGGTCAGCTAGCAGAATTATCCATTTAATTGGGGTACGCTTTCCCCAGAGCTATCTAACTGGAATTCTATGAGAAAATTGCTGACTTGTATCTTCCTCTTTATCATTAGTATTCAAATCTATACACAAGCCGCCTACTATGTGATGGCAACCCACGAGGAACTTCAATTCGAAGAGGGATTGTATTTGCACTTTAAAGATTGGAAGAATAATACGCCAATAGGTAGAGAGCAGATCATTTCCCTATCTGATCCGAATGATCCTTATTTCTTTGAAGAAATCCTCTCCCAATCCTGGGTAAGTTATTACAACCGCTACGGCGAGGTTCAGCGCATGAAGTCTTCCAAAGTATTTGGGTATTGCCAAGACAACACCATATACACGAGAGATCATGCTGAGATTCGGACTATTGGGGCGATCTGTATGTTTACGGAAGTTAGGCCGGTAACCAATATCGAAAGGACCTTCGCCTCCTTGGCTTTCCCTTTCCCGCCACGGAATGAGACAGCAAAGTCATTCATCATTGACTTTGAGTACAACCGCAAGTTATTCTTCAACAAAAGAAACATGGAAGACATCTTGGAACGAGATCGAGACTTATTTCAAGATTACCTACGGACAAAAGGGAAATGGAGAGGCAAAATCCATCAGTTCATAGCGCTATATAATGAACGACATCCGGTTTATTTCCCTACCACTACAGATTAGTCTTCGCTTACCTGGTACCGAATGGACAGCCCAAGATTATCTCCTAGATTTGCATAAAATCTTCTTTAAAAACTTTCTCGAGTCTTTCTAAGAAGAAATCGGCATTGGCCTGTGTGAAGCACATCGGTGGTTTGATCTTCAGCACATTGTGCAAAGGGCCATCTGTGCTCATTAGCACTGCTCCTTGCCGCATACGGTTCGCTAAGTAGCTAGCTTGACTGGCAGCCGGAGTTAGCTGTTCATCTTTCACGAGTTCAAAACCAAGAAAGAGACCATGTCCTCTTACGTCGCCGATAATCGGGAATTGTTTTTGCAGTGATTGAAGCCCGGACAAAAGGTGTTGACCAACGGATTGAGCATGCGCTTGCAAGCCTTCCTCTTGTACGATCCGTAGAACTGTTCTTCCAATGGCACAGGAAACTGGATTTCCACCGAAGGTGTTGAAGTATTCCATACCATTGGTAAAAGCTTCGGCAACAGCAGGCGTAGTAACCACCGCTGCCAATGGATGGCCATTCCCGATCGGTTTACCCATCGTCACAATATCTGGAATCACGCCCTGCAATTCAAAACCCCAAAAGTGTTCCCCGACGCGACCAAATCCAACCTGAACTTCATCAGCGATGCAAAGTCCCCCCGCTGCTCTTACAGCCGCATAGGCCTCTGCAAGGAAACCCGGTGGCAAAACAATCTGACCACCACAACTCAGAATGCTTTCGCATATAAAGCCCGCTATGCCTTTATCTTGGCGCTGTAGGTCTGAAATAATCTCTTTGATGAGTTTTGCGTACTACTGCCCGGCATCCTGTCCCTTAAACTCGCCTCGATATGTATCTGGCATCTTGGCTACATGTGTAGTGGGAGGTGCCCCTTGTCCCCCTTTCCCATCAAATTTATAGGAGCTTACCTCAACACAAGCGCCAGTATTACCATGGTAGCCGGCTTCCATCGCAACCATATCCCGCTGTCCACTATAGATCTTGGCCATGCGCATGGCTAATTCATTGGCTTCACTCCCGGAATTAACAAAATAGCATACGCTCAATTCCGAAGGGAAAGTTGCCAGTAGCTCCTCTGCATATTGTACGATATTGTCATGTAGATAGCGGGTATTGGTATTTAGTACGCCCATTTGCCGCTGGGCAGCCTGTACTACTTTCGGGTGCTGATGACCAACGTGCGGAACATTATTGACCGTATCCAGGAATCTCCTACCATTTACATCATAGAGGTATTGCATATAGCCCCGTTGAATGTGTAGGGGCTCTTGATAGGATACACTTAAACTCTTCCCTAAGTGTTTATGCCTGGCCGCTAAGATGTGCTTACTAGTCGAGCTGGCTGGGGAAGCAATAGTGGGAATCCCTGGGACTAGATTAGCGGGATTGGGGCATAGGCTTAGCCATATTTCGCGTTCTTCCGGGAAGGCTACACCTGGGAAATCCCCTCGCCAACCCAATAGATCCAGCACCAGTTGAAAGTGGAGGTGCGGAGGCCAACTTCCATTCTCACGGGAATGCCCAATCGTTGCAATAATTTCGCCTTTTTCAACCTCTTGGCCAGGGTATAAGTGGATTAGTGACCGTTGACTGAGATGACCATACAGGGTATAAAAGCTTAGACCTTCGTCAATTTTATGCTCGAGGATTAAGGTCGGGCCATAATCACGAATCCCACGGTTGTTCTGGACGCTATGTACGATTCCGGCTAGTGGTGCAAAAACCAAACTTTCAGCGGGCATCCAAATATCAAGCCCCAAATGCACCGTACGCCATCTTGGGCCATTATTGCCCATTTGTAGATAAGCATCCGTGGAATAGAAGGGGCGTACCTCGCCATATCCTCCGATTCCAATCTGGGCTTTTTCAGTCCTCAAGTATTGTTCAATAACCTGCTCAAAGGCATGTATCGTATCAAAATTGGAATTGTTACCCAGGTCCAGACTTCCAATACTTAGATCGAACACCGTTGCCTCGTTATCCCAATCTGCATCAACAACTTTACCAAAGGAACCCTGATGTTGGGATAGCCATTGATCAAAGGCAGTACGCTTAGGGCAGGCTTCATGGCCGCAATAGTGTCGAAAAGTATAGTAGGCCAATTGGGGGGAAATACGCGTCAATTTATCCAATAATGCCCAGGCAGGTTTTTCGCTGATCAGCAGATAAGTATTATCAGGTTCGGCCTTGCGATTGTAGGCTGAATTGGTGACACTGACTGCCAAACGAAGTAGAATCAAGGGGAAAATCATAGCTAATTCCTCCTCCTCCAGTGGGACTTCCTCATTGAACCCTTGCACCAACTGCGCGGCTGCCGTCAAAGGATCCTCTTTATCCATGCAGGCATAGGCTGCTGCAATAGCAATATCATTTACCGTCTCGCTATACACGGCATCACCGAAGTCAATCAAGCCCTGTACTTTCCTGTCAGCTGGGTTTTCATTGACAATAATGTTATAATCATTCGCATCATTGTAGATCACGCTTTTGCGTACTTTATCCCTGCGTGGGTTGACCTCTTCTTCTACCATATTAATCACGTAGAGAAGCATGGATTTCTGTTCCTCATCCGTGATCAAGTCCAATTGCTCTTTGATCCACAGCCCGTCCGAAAGGTTCCATTTGAATTGTCGATGTGCTGCCGGATGATCAAAGTCCAGCAAGCCATGACATAAACTCCCGACAGCTTTTCCAAGACTATACAGAAGCTCGGCGTTTTGCGGATTAATGCCTGCCCATAACTGTCCTTCTACAAAGGACAAGAGGCGGATAATACGTTCGACGCCTTGGTCATCCTGTACAAGGACCCATGAAGAGCCGTTCTGGGCTTGTTTCACCTTCGGCAAGTCCAATGCAAGCGCTTTCCCTTCCAAGTGCTGCATCAAGGCATTCTGCATTTCTATATTGGCCTGATCTGCGTCCTGGTGGGCGATCTTTAGCATATACTTTGCGCCAGTACTAGAAGTCAAAATGGCGTTGATATCCAGCTCCCCGGGTAGGAGAGAGAGGTTTCCTTCTATTCCAAAATGTGTTTGAACTAAGTTGGTAAGATCTGAAGAGGTAAAGCCCTTAAGAGGGCTTCGGGCATGATCCATCCTGGTTGGTTTTTCTGGTGATGATTGAGCGACCAAAATAGTAAATGATGATCGGAATAAAAAAGAGGGCAAGCTCAGTCAACAAAATTTAACAACAAGCGTTTTAATAATACATACCATACAGTATTGTATGTTAAATCAAAAATATGAAACCCTACGAATGTGACATTACTGCCGATGAACTCATCGGGCAATTACCACAGGATCTACACTATGAAGATGCCTTTGCCATAAAAGTACCATTGGAGTACAAAATCGGACCAGTGGGTATGATGAAGTTGTTTTTTGATAGTATCCCAACCTGGACGAAAGCATTGCTGGGCATTAGAGAAGCTTTGGTGGGATTAATTGGCTTAAAGACGGCCAAGGGAATCGATATGGCGAAGGAATTAACCGATTTCGAAGGAAAGGAAGGACAAGCTATAGGCTTGTTTCGAGTGTTAGGAAGGGGAGAGGATGAGTTGATGGTTGGGGAGTCTGATAAGCACCTGGACTTCTGGCTTTCTTTCATCGGAACCAGCCAAGCAGAGTCTTTCGAAATGAAGTTAGCTACCGCAGTCGTTTTTAACGGCTGGCTTGGGAGATGGTACTTCGCACCAGTAAAGCCTCTACATCGCTTGATTGTACCTGCTGTACTCAAGCGAATGGCCAAAAACTTACTGCATGATCCTAGTAATCCTGTCTACAGAGGCTAGGTCCTAAATCCTTCTATGAAACTTGAGAAGCGGCTTCCGACTTGTTCCAGTGGCTTCTTTTCTGGAAGTACTTAGGATTGACGACTAAAAGGCCAAAGGATTCGCAATCTTCCTTGGTATGTTTGGCGTGATGGGAGCCATGTGCTCTCAGGATGGCCCGGGAATACTTGGTATCTAGTTGCCGAAACCACTTGAAGCGTTGGTGGATGTAGACATCATGTATCAAGAAATAGATCAAGCCATATATGGAGATGCCGATCCCGACGAAGAAGAGCCAAAAATGAGGCGTTGCAGATCCCAGGATATACGAGGTGGCACTAGGTATAGCAAAGACCAGAAAGAAAAGGTCATTTTTCTCAAAAAAGCCTTCTTTCACATGCTTGGGCTGATGATGGTCTTCGTGCCAATTCCAAAGCCATCCATGCATCACGTACTTGTGCGTAAACCAGGCGACGAACTCCATGGCTATCACCGTTGTAAGCGTCACAGCAATATAAAATAATACAGTCATTTCTTGATGTTTTTTGTCGTTGAATAGGTAACAAGGATCTTTTATAAATGTTGAATGTATAATGTTTAATGTACAATTTCCATTATCCATTATCCATTATCCATTATCCATTATCCCGCATGCATCACATCATCTACAATCTTAGCACTTAGCAGGCAGAGTGGAATCCCACCACCCGGATGCACGCTGCCTCCGCAGAAATACAGATTTTTAATCCGACGAGAGAAATTCGGATGACGCAAGAAGGCGGCCATCTTGTTGTTGGAACTGGTGCCATATAAGGCTCCCAAATGAGAAGCCGTTTTACTTTGAATGGTTAAAGGTTGTAAAGTTTCTTCGCAAGCAATCAAGGGTTCGATGTCCGTTCCTAGGATTCTACTGGTTTTTTCTATAACCTGCGTTCTCGTGCGAGCTATGATTTGCTCCCAATCCTGCCCCGAATCGTAAGGCGCATTGACCATGACAAACCAATTCTCCATCCCTTCTGGCGCGTCCTCTGGACAGTACTTCTGAGTGATATTGATATAGATGGTAGGATCTTCATATACCTTACCATTCGCCAAGTGATTAAACTCTGTTCTGTAGTCGTCGCTAAAAAGGATATTGTGTAGGTCTAGCTCGGGGAACTGTTTTTTAATACCCCAATAGAAAATTAGGGCAGAGGTTGATTTTTCCTGCCGTAGTATCCGTTTCGGGTGCCGGGCGTGAGGTAAAAGCTTTTCGTAAGTAAAAAAGGCATCCATGTTGCTAATGACACGATCAAAAGCTTGATGTTCTCCATTGACCTTCAGGCCGGCAGCAGCGCCTCCTTCTACCAGAATTTCTTCGACGGGACAGCTAAAGTGAAATTTGACTCCTTTTTCTTGCGCCAATTCGTACAGGGCTTGGGTAATATCATGCATTCCACCTTTGGGTAGGAAAGCCCCAATCCGATGTTCGAAGTACGGAATTATGGTGAGTAGGCCAGGGGCCTTATAAGGATTAGATCCATTGTAGGTGGCAAATCGATTGAAAAGTTGAACCAATTTTGGATGTTGGGCCAGCCGTTCATTCACCGCATTCATATTCGTGAAGAGGTCAAAGGTGGGAATCAACAGCATCGATTTAAGAATCGGCCAATTGGTCCAAGTGGATAGTTTGTGTAAAGATTTCTCTAGAAAGGTCTGCCCAGTGTACTTGTACTTCCTTTCGCTATCTGCCAGAATCTTCTTGATTTGTGCAGCAGATACACCCAGTTTTTCTTCAACTTCACTAGCAAAGGCATCTTCATCGGCATGAGCAGATAGGCGCGTGCCATCCTCCCAAAAGTAGTTGCAAACCGTTTTTAAACGATCATACTCAAATCTTCCCGAAGGATCAATTCCTGCAGCCTGGAAAACATCCAGCACATATTGTGGCATGGTAAATAGTGATGGGCCGGCATCGAAGCGAAAGCCATCCAGCTCAAACTGTGAAAGTTTTCCACCAGGGTATGGGTTGGCCTCAAAAACTTCAACTTCGTATCCACGACTTGCCATTCTAACAGAAGCGGCCAAGCCGGCAATCCCTGCTCCAACAATGCCAATTTTCTTCATATCCATGTTTATCCGTACTTGCTTAGCTCCTGGAACTTAAGCTTTGGAGGTGAAAACAAGGGAACGGAAAGAAGGTTCTGTAAATGTATCGGAATCCAGACCACATTCCCGCTTAAGTACTTGTCCAGGCTGCGACACTTGGTTTTGGCTTCCACAACCATCCTGCAGCACTAGTGGTTTTATAATCAGGGTGCGCAATTAGCGATGATTGTTAATCCCTTTCTCAACAAATATATATACTAACAAAACTTGTACTCACTACTACACGAGTAGGGGGGAAACAAGATCAACACAAAGGAGAAGTAATGAAAGCTTTATTGCAGCGCAGCTTAGCAGAAGGAATGAGTTATGCTACCTACTATGAATTGATGCAAGAATTGGTAGAAGCCGGTAAAACTACTGGGCCGAACCAAAGTGAATCAATGGTACATTATACCAAGATGAACTTACAGCGGATGAAGCGCCTAGGAAAGAAAGCCAGTATCCAACCTGCTTTAATTGAAGCCTTTGCGGCCTTGCCAGGCCAATACATTTGGTTAGTGATAACAGAGGCTTGGTGTGGAGATGCCGCTCAGATCGTGCCTATTTTTGATGCTATCGTTCAAGAACTGCCTAATACAGAAATGTCTTTAGTCCTTCGCGATGAATTGCCAGAGCTCATGGATGAATTTCTTACGAATGGTGCTCGAGCTATTCCCAAACTGATCGTGTTGGAAAAAGAAACCTTAGAAGTGGTCACAACTTGGGGCGCTAGACCTGCACCTGCCCAGGAATTAGTGAATGCTTACAAGGCAGATCCTAATCCGCCACCTTACTCGGAGTTTTCAGTGACTTTGCAGAAATGGTACAACAAAGATAAGACGGTCACTACCCAGGCAGAACTACTTGATCTTGCTGCTAGTTTAGCGGCAATTGCATAACGGGCAATTTTCGACCTTCCGGTTGACTAGGAATATACTCTACCGTCTTTAACCCAAATTTCTCATAAAAGCCAGTGGCATTGGGGTCTGCGACGACTGACAATGTCACGTGGCTTTGGGTAATTACCTGATCCAATACCTTTTGCAATAGGAATTTTCCTAATCCTTTCCCAATCTGCTCAGGGCGTATCCAGAGGTGCTCAATTTCTAATACCCCTTCTTGATCCGAGATCACACAGAAACCTAGTATTTCTTCCGACTGAACGAGTTTGTAAATCTTATCTTTTTCCAAGTGCTGAGGAGTGATCGTTAGGTCATCCTCCCAGAGGTCTAGCCATTCTTGGGCATAGCCCCAGTAGGCCTTAGCTGCTTTACTGATTTCGGTAAGTGTGTTGCAGTCTGCTCTTTCTGCCTTAAGAATTTGCATATCAGTCATGTCCGGTTTTAGAATTGTAGTCAATAAGTCTGTCTACTGGGTTTCCCAAGACATTAACAGCTAGATGAGGTGAAATAGTTCACTGGGTTCGGATGTAGACTGCCGGATAAGTCATGAGTAATACTGAGTCACCTACTTGAGTTTGTCCATTCTCCACTAAATCACGTAGGATTTGGATTTCATCAAAGGTGTCACATGGATCAGTACGGAAGGGATAATATCCCGCTTCACCGCTGGTAGGCCAAACAGAAAACCTCCCGAAAGTTCTGTAGCAATGCTCCAATACCACGAAAGGCTCTGTAGCTTCTAACAGAATTTGTTGTGATCCGTCTTCACTGTCAATGATGATCTGATTCCCTTCACGAGTATAAGCTGCAACTAGAGATAAGTCTTGCCCTTCCGCACTAAAATGGACTCGTACCTGTTGGTCAGATAAGAACTCGAAGGCTGTTCGACTTAATAATTCAGGAATAAAAGTATCTCGGTAAATGTCATGATGCATTTGATCTGCCCATGTGATCTGAAAATTTGAGGGTGGCTGTTCGATAAGCCCTACATCATTCTGCAAATAAAATTTAGTTGGTGTCGGTGCAAGACCAGAGAATTCAAATAGGGCCGGATACTCCGGCCAGTTCGAGGTCTCCTCTGTGCATCCCAGTAAGACAAAGAGGAGCATACCAGAGGTAAGCAATTTTCCGGGGAATTTCATGAGAACGCGTTTAGTTGTTTAAATAATTTGGAGCGAAATGTTTGAAAGATATACGGCAAAAGTAAAAGACACTTTGTAGGTATGCAAGGGGTGAACTTGCTTTCTCGTCAAAGGATATATAAGGAGGCAAGGCAGGCCAGCCGGAATGACTGGCCCTTATTATTTATCGATTAAACGGATACTCGTTTATCCAATGGAAGCCTCGATTGAGTAACAAGAAATCATCCTTTGTTCGCCGACTCATTTCTACTGAAATGGTATCCGTACCCCAAGTTCCCTGTAGGTCCAGGCTTTCACCCTCTACAAAATCGTAAGTGAAATAGTGTTTGTTGACGGTGTCGCGTCGAGAATAGATGGTAAATGTCTGTTCGGTACTATCTTTCTCTAAGTTATAATGGCTGAACTTATCATTCATCATCTGGATATGGGTTCGACCCTCCCATTGGATCACCAGGTGTTGCCATCTCATCGTATCTGTTGTAAGAGAGGGGAGTGTATCTCCATTCATAACAAACTGATCCACCTGATAGAGTCCATACATATGTGGTTTAGGTGCTTTATCTCCCCATTGCTTTTGAATCTCTAGGCCTTGATCAATGGAACTGTAGAGTACGTATCCTAAAAACAAGGTTTTAATCACCAAGCGCGCTGTATTATACTTTTCGGGCCAAATCAAGAACTGACGTTGAGGTATGTCTACTTCCCGATGCGTGAAAAAATTCCAGATCCGTTTGAAATCTGGACTCAGTACATACACAGCCATTAAGAGCAAATGGGTAGAATACAATTTCACTGGAATATCAAAGCTGAAATTCATCATCACCACATTAAACATTACAGCGATCGTAATGAGTGCACCTAAGGTTGCGGTCTTGCGAAACAGCATCAATCCAGCCAGCAATTCAGCGATGCCAGTGAAGTAATTGTACCCTTTGGAATATCCCATAAAGGTCCAGGCCAAACCCATAGGAGAGGAATCACCGTAGGGTTCTAGTAGGCGGAAGAATCCTGGTTCAGGAAATTGAGATTTGAAAACCTTGGCAAAACCATAACCCATCACTGAAATGGCCAAACCATAGCGCACGTAGATCCAAAGGGCTTGATTGAGCCTTTCGTAATTGATCCGTTGGCGATCTGCTAAAGTCCAGATAATGCTTCCGATTAGAGCAATGAAGAAGAAAGAGAAAACTTGAACGTAATCGAATGTCCGATCACCACTTCCATTAAAAACGGTATTGATGGGCTCTTCAATACCCAGTATAGTTTCTCCTACCCATGGGACGAGTAAGTTCCATCCATTCTGCACCCAGGTGCTCACTACATCTACCCACGGTAGATTTCCAATGGGGAAGGGAAATAAATACAAGAAGAAATAGATGAATAAGAATCTAAAACCCAATTTCCGGGAGCTTGACCAATGTGTATCAGCAGGGTAGGGTGAAATTTCCATCGTTCAGGTGTTTTTACCCTAATGATGGCAATTTTATTTCATATACCCTAAATCGAATGCGTGATCTTACTAACATTCTTAGTGGTTAGCACCTTTATTTAGTCGCAGTAACAACTTTAGGTGGGGTAGCAGGAAGGTAGGCATTTCTCTTGACGGGCCATTCCAGGATGAAGGTCGTACCCATTTCAATTCGGGACTCGAAACTAATCTGACCACCCCATCCTTCTAGAATGCGTTTACAGGTGGATAGGCCAATTCCTGTGCCTGGAAAGGAACTGCTGTTGTGCAAGCGTTTAAACATCTTGAAGATGTATTCGCTGTACTCGCTGTCAATCCCTATCCCATTATCGGCGATCCGGAAGCAGATTCGCCCTTTTTCATATTTGTAAATAATACGAATTAGGATGGTTTCGCTGGTATTGTACTTGATACCGTTCTCCAAAAGGTTGTGGAAAAGTAAACGCAGCGTGTCGTGATGGGATAGTATTCGAGGTAGTTTCTGTGGTATTTCTATAACAAAGGACGGAACAGCTCTTTGAAGCACCTCTGCAATTTCCTCGATCAGGGCTTGTAAATCCACCCATTCTTTTTTTGGAGGTTGATCCTTGACCCTAGCATATGACAGCAAATTGTCAATAAGCTGATACATATGCCGGCTATTCTCGTTGATAAACTCCAGGTACTCTTGCGTTTCCTTGTCTTGCTTCAATTCCTTCTTTCTGCGGAGCAAATCGCTAAAACTTACCAACAGTCGAATCGGTGTCTTGAGATCATGAGAAGTAGCAAAGGTGAAATCCTCTAAGTCCCGATTGACTCGTACCAATTCCTGG
>CAJXPD010000045.1 GCA_913057785.1 uncultured Lewinella sp.
CCGTGCGATCAACTTAGCAGAAGTAGAACATGTCGGTAAAAGTTGGGCTTTGCAATTGAAAGGAGCCGGGGAAACGCCCTATTCTAGAAGAGCTGACGGTTTGGCTGTTCTAAGGTCGTCCATTCGGGAACATTTATGCAGTGAGGCGATGCATCACTTAGGCGTTCCGACGACACGCTCCCTTTCCCTCATCCTGACAGGGGATCAGGTCCTCCGAGATATTATGTATGACGGCAATGCTGCCTATGAAAAAGGGGCTGTCGTGTGCCGAGTATCACCTAGTTTTATCCGTTTCGGAAATTTCCAGATTTTCACCAGTAGAGGAGATATCGAAAATCTCAGAAAATTGACGGACTTTACGATTAAACACCATTTTCCGTCAATCCAAGCCGAGGGCAAACAAGCGTATATCGAATTCTACCGAAAAGTGGCCCAACAGACCTTAGAAATGATCGTACATTGGCAGCGTGTGGGCTTCGTTCATGGGGTCATGAATACCGATAATATGTCTATCCTTGGTCTGACTATAGACTATGGCCCATATGGCTGGCTGGAAGGCTATGATCCAGACTGGACTCCAAATACGACTGATCGACAATCTAGACGTTATCGTTTCGGCCAACAAGCCGGAGTGGCTGCCTGGAATCTTATGCAACTTGGAAATGCCATCTATCCCTTGGTAGAAGATGTAGAACCATTCAATGAGGTATTGCAGGCTTTTCAGAAAAACTACCGAAGGGCGTACCTGGAAATGATGGGACAAAAACTGGGATTGACTGGAACTCCTGCTGCCTTCCAAGATCTTGTCCAAAGTTTAGAAACAAATCTCCAGCTGACAGAAACCGATATGACCATTTTCTTCAGAAATTTGGCTGATTTCAAAAGAGATGAGGAGGAATCTGCCAACAATTGGTTTGATCTAATAGAGGAGGCCTTTTACAAAAAAGAGGAGGTAAAGGAATCTGTTTACGAAAAATGGCAAAGCTGGTTTAATCAATATCATAGAATACTACAGCAAGAACCAAACACAGACCCCGAACGGAAAGAAAGCATGAATCAAGTGAATCCCAAATATGTGCTGCGTAACTATATGGCTCAGCTCGCCATCGACGCTGCTGATCAAGGCGATTACACGCTTGTGAAAGAACTGCACGAATTGCTAAAGCAGCCTTATGCGGAACAAAGTACTCAGGGAAAATGGTTTGCTAAGCGTCCGGAATGGGCGCGCCACAAGGTGGGTTGTTCTATGCTTTCCTGTAGCTCCTAAGCTCAATAAACCGATCTGCTAAGCCCTTAAAAATCAGAGCTATTCTGATAAATTGGGAATATTTACTATTTTGACTCACGCAACTGGTTCGATGGGAGTGCACCGAACCAGTTTTTATTTTGTTTAACATTGTGGCATACAAGTAGATGGAAATTACACCCAAAAAAGGTTTTCAAGGGTTAATTGAAAATTGGCAGAGCGATTTAATAGCAGCAGTAAGTGTTGCACTGATAGCCTTACCGCTTTCTCTAGGTATAGCATTAGCAGCAGGAGCCCCACCGATGGCGGGGATTATCTCGGCAGTCGTGGGAGGATTTGTGACCACGCTCTACCGAGGAGGACATATCGCCGTGAATGGTCCGGCAAAGGGCGTCATTGCTGTAATTCTGGGTGGAATTGCCATCATGGAAGATGGCTCCGGACAAACCTTCAACTATGTTTTAGCAGCCGTAGTGGTTTCTGGGGCTATTCAGGTGGTTCTGGGTTTGTTGAAGCTAGGACGCTTTGCCGATATCTTCCATTCTTCGGTCATTCATGGCCTACTGGCAGCCATTGGTATCATCATATTTGCTAAGCAAATCCATGTCTCCTTGGGCACTCATTCCGAGAGTCATAGCATAGTGGAAAACTTAATTGATGCCGTTAAGTTTTTACCCCATGCTAATCCTTTTGTAGTTATCATATCAGGTGTGGGCCTACTCTTATTGCTTTTTCACTCAAAAATCAGCTATAAGTTTTTCCATTTACTCCCTACGCCAATGTGGGTCATCGCACTATCGATCCCGTTCGCCTATTTCTTTAATTTCTTTGAAAAGCACGATATGTCCTTCTTTGGTCACCCCTTTGAGGTGGGACCAGCGTTACTTTTGGATATTCCGGATAGCATACTGGAGTCGATTATGTACCCCAACTTTGGTAAGATTCATACGATTGAGTTTTGGACCACAGTATTTTCCATTTTAATGATTACCAGTATTGAGTCCCTAGCCATTGCTAAGGCCATCGATAAGATTGATCCTTACAAAAGGAAGACCGATCTCAACAAGGATTTGACGGGGATTGGCCTGAGTACCATGGTAGCGGGATTCCTTGGTGGTTTACCGATCATTGCTGTGATTATTAGAAGTACAGTCAATGTTCACAATGGCGCCAAAACTAAGTGGTCCAACATGTACCAAGGGCTATTGCTTCTGATTTTTATCGTAGTGCTCAGTCCCATCATGCAACAGGTACCACTCTGTGCTTTTGCCATCTTGCTGGTGTATACAGGATTTAAATTAGCCTCCCCTACCGTCTTCAAACAAGTATATAGCCATGGAGTAGAACAACTTATCTTCTTTGTGGGAACGATGGTTTTGACACTGTACACCAATCTTTTGATTGGACTTTTTGGAGGATTGCTATTGGTTTTAATCAGCCATTTGCTACTCGCCAAGGTCTCGATTCCCAGATTTTTCAGAATGGTCTTCAGGCCCGGCTCCAATTTACTGATGAAGCCAGATGGTAGTTATGAACTCAAGATCCGAGGGATAGCTAATTTCTTGGGCATCCTAAATATCAATAAGCTCGTGGCCCAAATTCCTAACGGAGCCAATGCTACCATAGATTTATCGGAAACACGCTTGGTTGGCTTCACCGTGATGGAAGATCTCCATGATTTCCAGAAGATCCATCAGCAAAATACGGGAGGAAAGGTGCAGATAACTGGTTTAGATAGTCATATTTCTTCCACCAATCATAAACTAGCTACCAAGATCCAGGTCGATCCAGTAGAACCTCTGACTAGAAGACAAAGTAAGCTGAAGGAAATGGCCGATAGTTACGGTTGGAATTTCCAAACTGAACCGGTAGAAGATTTGGAATACTTCCAATCCTTCTATTTCTTCAAAACGCGTCCTATTGAGGCTGAATCCAATTGTATCTCAGATATGGATAAGGACATGCATTTGGAGTTAATCGATGTCACCTTTGAAGAAGGATCAGATATCCTGCCAGAAGAGTACGACACCACGGTGGGCTTGCTCAAACTCCCGTTCCCAATTCCGAAATTCACCATCGAAAAGAAAGACTTCCTAGAACGTGTATTGCATTTATCTGAGCATAAGGACATTGATTTTACCCTCTACAACAATTTCCCGAAGGACTATATAGTCAAGGTTGAAGATGTAGAGGCTATGGATAAATTCCTTACGGACAGGCTCAAAGTGCTGATCGAAATCAGTGGCCTACACCACTTGGAAAGCAACGGGGAAGCCATTTTAATCTTTAGCAACAACTTCCAGTTGGCTCAGATTAAGGAATATGCCAAAATGATCCAGTTCGCTGAGAACTTTAAATCCATGATTAAGGAGAAAAAGTAGTCCCGGAGGCAATCTGTTGGAGCTACTGTATCAATGACTTACTTCTCGCCTACTCCTCACGCCGCAAAGAGGCAACAGGGGAAGCAGAGGCCGTTTGATACGTTTGCCCGCCTAGCGTGATCCCGGCAATTAAGAAAGCTGCCAAGCCAGCCATCAGATAGGCTAGTCCGTTTTCAGGAACTCGATAGGCGTAATTATCTAGGTAACTGTTTATCCCCCACCAAGCAATTGGACAGGCCAATAGAAAGGCCACCACTATAATTCTCATAAAACGTTTTAGCAGAAGAAACATGATCTGTACTGTGGAAGCTCCATTCACCTTTCTTATACCAATTTCCTTAAAGCGCTGTTGTACCTCAAAAAGGGAAATGCTAAAAAGCCCTAGTGCTGAAATGATCAAACCCACAAAAGTAAACAAGGAATAAATTGAGGCTATACGCTGATCTTCCTGATACATTTCCTTCACCTCTTCTTCAAAATAACGATAGGAAAAATTCTCCCCGGGATTTGCTTCCTTATGTAGCTCCTGCAAGAAGGCTAAGGCTTCTTCATCCTCACCTTCAGCTACCTGCATCATATAGCCAGAGTCCTCTCGATCGTCGTGATAATACATCACTAAAGGTGCCATAGGATGAGAAAGGTGTTGGAAATAAAAGTCTTTAATCACGCCAATGACTCGGAACGGAGATCTCTCTGCTCCCCAATAGGAATTCGCTAATCTCGCCTCTGTAAGGTCTTTAAATCCGAAGTAATGCATGGCACGTTCGTTGATAACCACCTTCTCTTCTCTACTCCGATCTTTCTCTACATCAAAAAAACGACCATGTAGTACTTCAAAACCAAATAGGTCTTTGATATTAGGAGTTATCGACATGCCATGAACCGTTTGATATTCGCCTCCATCCATATTCTTCCACGGCATTTCATACGTATTGAGCGGTGTATCGCCAAAGGATAGCTTTGTCAGATGGGGATTGGCTTCAATCTCATTCACCACCCGACTTACCACGATATCGGCTTTAGCTTGGGCTTTCTCTCGTTTGGCTTGGTAATCCCTCCAATCCTCTTCTTCTTGAGTGTCCGGAAAGGGTATATTGTTTACCTCTTCTTGAAAATCAAATCCAGCTCTAATGATATGTTGACGTTCAATTCCTAAATCTCGATTCAACATAAACTTCGTTTGCCGATGGAAGGATAAGGCTGCAATGAGCAGTATGATTGAGATCCCGAATTGGATGCCAATTACCCATTTGCGAAAATCGGTACGCTTTAAACCGCTGAACTTTCCTTGCAGCAAAGTGATAGAGGTAAGTTTTGGAATTCGGAGTATGGGATACACGGATAGAACAAACGTAAGGAGTAAAATTAACAGGAGTGCAAGCCCCAGATCTTCCGGAAAATGAAGCGCAATGGGTTTATTCGTAAAACTTTGCAACCAGGGTGTGAAATACAGAATCAAGATGCCGGCTAGCCAAACGGCTAAAGCACTGCTTATGAAATTCTGTAACAAGATTTCTATACTAATCTCTCTACGTGCCGCGCCAAACACCTTCTTCACCCCAAATACTTTAGACTGACGGATCAGCAAAGCAAGGAAGATATTTACGTAGTTAAATAAAGAAATACCTAGGATCAAGCTTGCAGCTAGCAGCAGTATATAGACGTTTCTCAAATTTCCTTTTTTCAAAATATCAGCTGACATGATCGAGGTATTGAAATACAAATCGGCAAAGGGAACATATTTGATACTGCTCTCGGGGAACTGCGGGTGATCTCTACCTGCGTGCTCCAAGGTGGCATTTAATGCTTCGATATTGGCTCCCTTGTTGAGCAGGATAAATTCAAGGCCAATTCTGCTCCAATTTGACTTGGAATGATATGGAACCAGTACTTCAAAATCCAAACTGCTGTTTTTTGGCAAATCAGCTAGTAAGCCTGCCACCTGAAAGCTTTCTCCTCTAAACTGGATTTCCTTTCCCATTGGATCCTGCTCACCAAAGAGCTTTTGAGCTAAGGTAGGTTTGAGCAGTATGTTTTGCGGGTTGTGCAGAACCTTGAAAGCATCACCGGAGATCAGCGATACCTTAAAAACTTCCAGGAAAGTGCTATCTACGACTAGTACATTGGCGGCAAGGGCTTCTTGTTGATGTTCTATTTTCTCATTGTTAAACTGGATGATTCTGCTGTGTTGCCGAATCTCAGGAAATGTGCTATAATCTACGTTGAAGAACAAGGAAGGGGTTATGACTTGCGGCTGGCTTAAGGGCGTACCCTTAATAGTAGCTAAGTAAAGCTCATCTATACCTTCGTGGAACCGGTCCGTGGTCCACTCAAATTGCCCGTACTTGAAGAGGAACAAAGAGCAACTCAAACCCAAGGTGAGCCCCAGGATATTCAAAAAAGAGTGCGGGCGGGCAGCAATGATGTTTCTAAAGGCTTCTCGGAAATAAAATTTGAACATTTGATCCTGATTTAAGGTGAAGGACATGTTTTCCAAAGCAATCCTATCCTTACTATCCAAAGCCAATGCCAGTCCCAACCTTCAACGCTATATCTTCTCGATAATTGAAAACTTCAACTCCCTATCAATTCACACAAAACACTTATAATCAATTAATTAAAAATAAACTTACAAGATATTGGATATATACAATCAAACACTTTATTTGCAATTTTACAATTTCAAATTTATCAGATCTCCGAAATTTCGTCAAAATCTTGGACAGATCAGTGTCTAATTTTTTGACACTCACTTTCAGATTAACTTTATCTTACCGTGGTAACCAGAGTCGGATGGCTATCAAGAAGAATCACTTGTTATTAATCGATGATGATCGTGCCACAGTTAGGGCATTGCAACTCTTATTGGGAGAGCGCTATCAGTCCGTGAGTATCTGTACCCATCCTGAACGAATCCCGGAATTACTGGCTGAACGGACCTACGATGCAGTGCTATTGGATATGAATTTCAGACCCGGCGCTCGCTCCGGAAATGAAGGATTGTACTGGCTGAAGAGGATCCGGGAAACTGACCCCGATGTCGGCATTGTACTAATGACAGCCTATGGTGAGATCGAGTTAGCCGTTCAGGGTATGAAGATCGGAGCCATTGATTTTTTGCAGAAGCCCTGGGATAATGATCGGCTCTACGCTAGTTTGCACTCTGCCGTGCAAGTCACAAATTCTCGCCGAAAAGCCAAAGGCAATTTAGGGGAAGAGGATGCAGGCTTCTCGACTGAAAAAATGGTGTTGGGAAAATCCCCGGCTATGCAGCAAGTTGTAGAGGTGGTGGCAAAAGTAGCGAACACAGATGCCAATATCTTACTAACAGGGGAGCATGGAACCGGTAAGTCCATGATAGCCAGAGAGATTCATCGAGAATCCAAAAGAAGGAATCGCCCGTTCATAAGTGTTGATCTTGGCGCCATCGCCGAATCCTTATTTGAAAGCGAACTGTTTGGTCACACGAAGCATGCCTTCACCGGAGCGGTGAAGGAGCGAGTTGGCAAGTTTGAGCAGGCTGACGGTGGAACCTTATTCTTAGATGAGATCAGTAATCTTTCTCCAACCCTACAAGCTAAACTGCTAGTGGCGCTGGAAAATCGATCGATCACCCGCCTCGGAGCCTCGAAGGCTAAATCCATCGATATTCGGCTGATTACAGCGACCAATAGACATCCCAATACACTACTCAAAAAAGGGACTTTTCGGGAAGATTTATTGTATCGAATAAACACCGTACAATTAGAACTTCCCCCTTTAAGAGAACGCGGAGATGATCTATTTCTTTATGCGGCTCATTACCTGGAACAGTTCGGCAAAAAATATAGTAAGCCTGGGCTTTACCTTAGCGCTGAGAGCAAACGCGCCATGCAGCTGTACCGATGGCCTGGGAATGTCCGGGAACTCAGAAATGTAATCGAAAGAGCATTGATAATGAGTGATACTAAGACGCTGCAGCCCAATGCTTTGAACTTTCAGGAGACAAGTCTACTGGAAGAAGAAGAGGTTGCTTTTACCATTGAAGAAATGGAGCGGCAAATGATCCGTAAAGCCATAGAACAACATCAAGGAAACCTGAGTGCAGCAGCGGAACAACTGGGAATCTCTCGGCAAACCCTCTATAATAAGATCAAGAAGTATAGCTTGTAAAGTTTACACCGAGAACTCCTTAACCACAGTCTCTAACATTATGTTCAATCGTCAGTTATTTGGAATCATTTTGGGTAATGCCATCCTTATGGGATGTCTATCTCTTTTTGCCGCTTGGACTTACTATACTTATCAGAACTGGGGCTTATTGAGTTTTCCCTTATCTCTAATCCTATTGCAAGTATTCGGTTTTTCCTACTACCTCAACCGAAGAAATAAACAGTTGGCACTTTTTCTAACCTCCATAGAACAAGAAGACACTGCTATTCGCTTCCCGATTGAAGTCAAGGATCAATCTCAACGCCTACTACATACACAGTTAAATAGGGTGAATCAAATTCTGCAAGACATCAAACTTAAGCATGGAGCGCAAGAGCAGTATTATCACACCCTACTCGATCATGCAGGTACGGGTATTCTGGCCATAGATGAACAGGGACAGATCCCAACGATTAATCAACGTGCACTGGAACTCATGGGACGACAACACCTGCGGCACTTGGATCAACTAGCGGATGTGGACCTTCAATTACACCAAAACATCAAACACATCTCATCCGGTGAAAAACAACTTTTGGCGGTAAAGGTGAAAGACCAATTGGTTCAACTGATGGTCAGTTGCTCGCATATTGTTAGCTTAGGTAATTCCTATCGATTAGTCACTTTGCAGGACATTCGCAATGAGTTAGATAAAAAAGAATTGGATGCTTGGATTCGACTGATTCGGGTCATCACACATGAAATTGCCAATACGGTTGGGCCCGTACTATCCCTATCCAAGGGAATGCAGCAGCATGTAAATCAGCTGCCCAGCAACGATCATAGCCACTTTATTCAGGAAGCTCTGAACATCATCACGGAACGAGGGGAGAGTCTTTCCAGTTTTATAGCCAGGTATCGAAAGTTGATGAAGATTCCAACACCCGTTTTGAAAGCCACTAGTCACCAATCGCTGATCGATAAACTAAGCATTCTTGTGCGTCATCAGCTGATCGAAAGTGGGATTCAACTCCGAATTCATCAACCAATACCAGAAGTGAAACTATGGGTAGATGAAGGACTTTTCATCCAGGCCTTATTGAACTTGATCAAGAATGCTAGAGAAGCACTAAGTGAAGCTAAGGAAGGGTGTATCACTTTTCTTCTTAAACTTACTGAAGATCAACATCTGGTATGGGAGATTTCAGATAATGGTCCAGGCTTACCCAGTGAGAATCTGGAAGACATCTTTGTCCCCTTCTTCACGAATAAGGAGGAGGGATCTGGCATTGGCCTGAACATCGCCCGACAAATTGTACGTCTACATGGAGGCACACTCACCGGCCTTAATCAGCTCGAAGGAGGGGCTTTGTTTAGAATCGTCCTCCCCCTTCGAACTGAAAAATTACAATCAGCTGAATAAGACTCATAAATTGCTTTATAGCGCTACCTTCTCAACCCCTGCTACCTGATAAATCTTACCATTGCATTTTGTGAGGATAAACAACTCACCTTCCTGATCCACTCCGATTCGCAATTCGACCCGTTTGCTACCAGTAACAGTGACCAAATCCGTTACGGCTCCATCGAAGGAAACATCTAATCGATAAACGGGCGCTTGCTCACCAGCAGTCACATCTTTGATATCGGTGTAGAAAAGCGTCCCCAAGGAAATATCCCCAAAAATGTACTTGCCTTTCAATTCTGCTATCCGCTCGCCATGATAGACATAGCCACCAGATACGGCACTGCCTTCATTGTGATCGTACTGGATAACCGGATCCGTAAACTTCCCTTCGTCTTCCTCAATTGGATAGACCAACTCTGGATTAGCATTCACATCAAACAAGAAAGTACCCTCTCTATGTGGCCAACCATAATTTGCGCCGGCTTGCCCCAAATTCACTTCCTCCACACTATGCTGACCAATATTGGTTATGAGCATCTTGCCAGAACCTGTTTCATCCCAGCTAATGCGATGTGGGTTACGAAATCCGTAGGCCCAAACTTCCGGCAACGCCTTTGGCTCATCCACAAAAGGATTGTCCTTTGGGATCCCATACTGCCCATTCTGGCCATTCGTACCTAGGGGATCGATCCGAATAACCGCTCCCCAGATATGCTCATTATTATCGCATAAATAAGGATACCCCTTCAGCGCTAAACTGCCATCACCTATCCCAAGATATAACATACCATAATCAGAGCTTCCCGTTTCAGCTAGTGGGTTGAAGTTGATTTCCTGAAAGGTATGTGCGCCAGAGGCCATATCCACCCTCAATACCTCTCTTTTAGTACCGGAAAAAGTAGAGCTAGCAGGATCCTCTGCTTTCCATTCCAATAGCACAAACTGCAAAGTCGCCTCAATAGAATCTGGCAAAGAATAATCAGCCTGGGCACTGCCAGGCCCTTCACTATGCGTGGTATACAACAAGCCATTTCGCTCAAAGTCAGGATGGAAGGCCCAACTGGCTAATCCAGATCCTTTGCCCGGGTTGTCGATAAACTGAGGTAAGCTCTTGGCAGCATCCAGATAAACGGATAAAGATTTATCTTTTTTCACCTCAAACAGTTTGCCGCGCAAATCATGGAGAAAGACTCGCCCACCCGGAATGGGTTCCATCTGATTGATTCGAGAAACGGGAGTCACCTCTGAACTAGGAGGTACAGTCAGGTATTCTTCCAATTGCAAGCTAAGTCCCGAAGAAGGTATCTTTTCAGCCACTGGATTGATCAATCCTCCAGGTCTATTATTCTTGTTGCGCTTCTCCCCCATCGAAAACTTATGTATGAAACCTAGAATATCCTCCAAGTCTTCATCAGAGAGCATGGAGAAGGGAGGCATATATTGCTTATACTTAGCAAAAAGTTCTTGTGCTCTAGGATCCCCCTTGTCTATCAATTCTGGTGGATTCTTGATGAAAGCAATCAACCAATCCTTGTCTACCTCAGAAGTCACTCCACTTAGATTTGGACCTATACCGTTCTCGGAAAAATTATGACAGCTAGCACAATGCAGATTGAACAATTGCATCCCATGTTGAATCACCATTTCTCCGGTGGAGTATTGGGCCTTCGGCTTAGCACTAGCCTCGGCCGTATCCATATCAGTGCTTGGGGCACAGCTCGGTAATAGGATAAAGCTGAATAAGGAAAGTAGACTGGGTAGGAATAGATGAAGACGAGATAGGTTCCTTTTTCTTCTTGAGTCAATGGCAAAACATCGACTGCCCCACAGCGATGGCTGTGACTCTGGATTTAGCATATTGAACGGTTTTTCGTTTTTAACTTTACTTCTACTTGCTTAAAGTCTCGCTTTTGTTTTTGCTCAAGTAAAACTACAGACTAAAATTCTAAAATCCCCTATTTATCTACTTTTATAAACTTTTAAGACACCGACAATAGACGATCGACGTAGTTGAGCTTAGCGTAGCCTATTCGGTAAGGACTGATTTTCAGGAAATCACTAGTAATTTGAGCGGTACAAAGTCATGGCCTGACCATTAAAGCGGCTTTAGGTCGGTAGATTAAGAAGTCTCCTTTTTTTCTTCTGCTAGATGCTAGGGTCAGCTACTGATTCAGGAAGTGGGACTAAATCAGTACTTCACAAACTTCCTACTGATAGGCTTTTTGCTGCCTGCCTCAAAACCCGTTAGGACATAAACACCAGGCGCTAAATCTCGAATGTAGAGCTGCACCTTGGAGGTGTCGGTGGAGACAACAGCCTCATCCAATAGCGCTTGTCCCAGTAGCGTGCTAATCCTGATATGGCTGACCGGATATTCACTCCATTCTGCTATGATATAATCTTGTGTTGGATTAGGGTAGATCTTAAAGGCTGGCTCCGGTTTCATCGTAACAATCGAATCCTCAGCCTGAATATAAGACACCCAAGGTCTGGCCTGTTTAATGCTAAGTTGACCGGTACTTGTGATCTTATATTCGATCTCCATGGCAAAGGAAGGATTATCTAAGGCCTCATAAAGCGCCCCAAACTCCTCGTGAATCACTGTCAAGTACTGCCGGATTTGATCTAGGTATTGGCGATCCATGATTGTCTCATTTTCGGGGACCAAATTGGATCGCCGTACAATAATGTGATCGGTTTCTTGACTGACTTCCTTGTCCAGCAAAATCTCCTCTGGAATCGAGGCAGCAGTGGGATTAGTGATCAGGTCTTCGCCAATCTGTGAATTCAGATAATAGAAGGTGTTCTCGGTCTGGTAAATAGGATCAAAGCTAACCCCTACTCCATTGGCTCTTTCATCTGAAAAATTTGGGTGACAAAGCACCCCCATGGAGGCCGTGTAATGATTGACTCGATAAAACTCCCTTTCATCAAAGGCCCTCAAATTCCAAAGACTGGCGTACACCTGTTTAATACTCTTCGAGATATGCCCTTCGTGCGGATGCTGCGTCTTAGAGGTATATAGACCTGCCCCATTAAAGCCGGGTAAATCTTCATTATTCGTACTTGATCTACAGCGAACGGAGGTACCTTCTGGAAAGCCGGCATGCATCGCCGCCAATTCATTCCACATCCAACTTGGCATATCCGCGTCCTTAATCTTCTTCCGAAAATCCTTCAACATCTCATCTCGGATATTGCGATCTTCCATGAAGCCTTGGTTATTCAACATGTCCTCTACCTCCTCAAAGAAGTTATTGTATTTCATAAACTCCTGATAGTAATAGAAAGGGACGCCAAAGCCATTTGGTATGGTACCTTCTGGAAAACCAAAGGTTCTCATGGTAGCCACATTTGTGCATTTGGCTCCAAAGCCATCAAACATGTCAAAACCTATCTCGTCTAGTGGTAAAATGGAGGTATAGTCTAGGTTTAAAGGCGGATTTTGTACCTCCTCCGGTCGAATACCTTCAAACCATTTATTCACTTCCGCCTGACTAGCCTCTCGTATAAAGTATCTATCCTGTTCTACGCGGTAATAAATGTACTTATTCAATAATTTGGCAACAGAATCGACGGCTAGCGGATCGCGGATGTATGCATTCGGAACCCCATCTTGAATGGCTCTTAAGTTCACATGTGACAAAGGGGTTTGAATCACAGAGGTCATAATCCCCGCCACTCTCGGCAAGGCATTGGGTAGGGACTTATACAATACGATATCTTTTGTTCCCGGGATATCTTCCAAAGATAACTCTCGGAAAAAACCAAATCCCTCGGCCTGATGCAGTCCCCAATAGTCTATTTCAGCATAGGCGTCTGCTTCCAGAAGAATGGGAATGCGAGAAGCTTCGTACCGCTGCTGATCTCTTTCATATTCATCCTCACTGAGTTCCGTGATGAGATAAGATAAATTGTTCTTCAAAAACGGCATATTAATCGCCAAGAGTTCATGGGTCTTCTGTACAATCTCAAAGTCCCGACCATGGCCATTGCTATAATTGAAAGCGAAGGTCCCTAAAGTCCCACTATTAGCTATAGTGGTAGGATGATAGATAACCTGCCCAGCCTGTACACGCGCACTTGGATAATCTACTCCGATGACTGCGGCAAATTCAGCATGTAAATCATGCTTATTGCCATTGATAAAGTAAACTTTAGGAGCCGTATCCATGTCCACGATCATGAACTTGGTGAATCGTCTTCCATTCAAAAATTCAGACCATTGGATATAGTCTTTCAGGTTGGACAAACTGTTGAACGTATTGAAGGCATCAATCACGGTGAGCCCATCATTCAAGTCCACTGGTGCGGCTGCATTTAGGGGGCTTTCCAAAGGAAAGTTCTGGTATTCAGATATATCATCTCTACCATCTCCATCTGTGTCAAAGGCCGCTTGAATCGGATACTCCAAAACTTGATAATGGCTTTGTGGATAGTTTTCCAATGGCTCAGTAAGGTAAGTCGTGCCAATTTCTCCCATAGTCAGGGAAGTAGCCCATTCAAATTCACCTGTCGGATTTTGCCTAACCTTTAGCACATAATAGTGTTCCGGTGAGGATTTTACCTGGATCTGGACCTGTCCACTTTCCACAGTGGTGAAGCTGAGGATAGGCACCTCCTGAGCGGCGAGAATGGTAGTCCCTAATAAGAGAAAAAACCAGATCAAAATATCCTTTGGAGTATTTATCCTATCCATAGCATACAATATTGTCAACATGAGCAGTAAAATAACCTGGACAATTGTCTAAGAAACGAAAAATTCACATCTAGGGTTTATGAGAGCAACATAATGGTCAAAGATAAACTTTCCTCCATTGATTTCTTGTCTGAAAAGGGTGTAGTGTTTGACATAGTTGCTTAATCCAATTTTACCATATCCGTACCGAGCAATAAAATGCGAGTATTCTAATTATCAAGTTTTTATTCTTATATTCAAGAATCAACTTTGATTCATTCAATAAACACTACACCTTAGTTCACCTATGCCCCAGACCAAGACCTACTTCCTATTCTTTATATGCTGCTTTCTTCTTTCCAGCTGCACAGATTTTTTTAAGGATGACTTCCAACTGAATGCCCCTACTGAAACAAGAATACAAATTGACTTTCCTAGTTTAGTTGCATTTGAAATTATACAAAAAGTCACCCCAGATCAGCGAGGAATCATCAATGATATATCTAACTCCTTTGTCATAAATAATGAGTTGAATCAGCCCATTAATCGACTCAAATTTGGTATCAATATTTTTGACTCCGCAGGCCGATTTGAAAAGAATTTAAAGGTCTCCTATATAGATTCTCTCGGACAATCCCTTGCTGCTTTTGAAAAAACGGGAGCAAAGCTGTTCAACAATAGTTTCGGTACAGATATTTCCAAAGAAATGGTTGATGTCTTTATTCTGGATCAGGACATCCTAGAAACGAACCCTTTTAGCGGTATTTATTTAGGGGAAGCATTTTACTATATGCAGCCGGATAGTACTCCATTAAATATTCCATTTATCTCTGGATTTATTGATTACAAAGGAGATCTACAACTAAGAGCAAGTGGAAGCCAGATCCAGGACTACAACATCAATGGTAGGGTTTCTGCTTCCGGATTGTTTGTCGGAAAGTCGACTTCATCTGCTAGTGATCAACCCTCCATAAATCTTAAGAATAAGACCAATACTGAAATCAGCATTCAGGAAGAGCGCCTGCAGGTAACTTTTATTCCATCTACAACAACTTCTACTATAGATTCCATTAGACTGACATTGAATAGAAATTGACCTTAAGCAAGGAGACCAGGTGACATAGAAGCTATCCTCTCTTGTGATCGGAATGATACCACCCAAATATTTTCACTCTAGTAAGCCATTAATCATTTAGATAAAAGGTAAATCAATGGAGCAGTTTACTTTGACCTCCAATCTTATCAGGCGTTTAGCAAGGAACAATTGTTTTCCAATCCCGGAAAATACTTTGGTCTTCTTTGGCTTGCGATATGTTTTTCCCTCCGATCTGAGGACTTGTCAAGATTTCCAGGAAGGGCATGAAATGATATCATTTGAAGAGGCCGAAATGGAAGAACGCAGGTTTCGGAAGCTGTCTTGCACGCTCGGACAATGGGATACCCATAATAATACGATTGCTATTTTTCCTGGGAGCACCGTCCCTTACCTGACCGATTTGCAGAAACATAGCGATGAACAAGGCAGGAAAAATATAGCCAATATGTTAATGCCTGGTTTTTTTGAATACAAACACCAGTTGCATAATGGAGACTACCCTGCCTTCGGGCTAAAGAAAGGGAAGCAGCCGATTCGCAGGAGTAACCTGAATACCCGCTTCGGGTTTGATGAAGCAGATGACAGCATTGAAGTTGCCGATCCAGGTAATAACATCCATGCTTCTTCTTGCAATGCAGAAACAAAGACCCACTCAGGCAAAAGCCAGTACTTCAGTGCAGGCTGCCAAGTGATAGCTGGCTGGGGGCGCTCCGCCTATTGGAAAGAAAGAATCACAAAATTTGGTCCCTTTGATGTTTTTCAAAAAAATGCCGACAAACGAAGCCAACAGCAGTCTTTCTGGTACATGCTACTAGATGGTGCCGATGCCAAAAGGGCAGCAACTTCACAAAACAACATGCCCTTGGCCAAACTACAATTTGGGTCTAGGGATATCAGTGAAAAGAAACTGGTCACAGCCCTGCAACAATTTCTAGCAAAGTCAGGAGCAGATGTAGGTCAATCTGGAGCAGATGGAATATTCGGCGGGGGTACTTTTAAGGCAATACGTAACCTTCAAAAGGCAGAAGGATTACCCACCAACGGAATAGCTATCGTACAAAAGGCTGAAGATGGCGGTTTGGACTTCAAAGGACTAGGCACTTGGAAAAATGGCGAGATAGTGGAGGGAAGCAATAGACGTCCTCCGCAAACTCGACCTGCCGAAGAAGATAATCGAGTATTCTCTCGACCAGATGAGAACAATCAAGAATCTCCGCAATCGGAAGAAGATAACCGGGTATTCTCTCGACCAGATGAGGACGATCGAGAATTTTCACAACCTTAAAGAACTTAGCAAGAAATAAGCATATCAATTACAATGATACCTGCAACACTCAAACCTTCAGTTATGCACAAGATATCTACGCCGAAGATATATTTTCTCTTCCTGTTTGTGATCCTACAGGGGGGGGATCTGTTCGCTCAACCCAATACCATAGACTCGAGATCCTTCAACCTTCTAGGTCTATCTGATTATTTCATCAGTGGCACATCAACGGGTAACACTTATGTTTTCAAGTTGTATTCATTTACCAATGGTCCCGATGCTGAAAGCAATATTAGCTTTACCTTAAGGCCAATGACGAAGGAGTCTTTTATTAAAAATTTCTTCAGTAGTTATGCTAAATTCCAGAATACTATTACCTCCACTCAGCAGCCAATCCCAAAATTGGCCCAAAATATCAGCTATGACCCCAACAAAGTGGACTCAACAAAATCTGCTCCCTATAAGGAAATCGAAGCTGAAGCCATTAAGCTCTTTTATCTATTTATTGCCCGGAGCATTGTAATTGACGAATTAGGAAACGAACCCATTGCCGGCACGATTTGCTATGTCGATAGTCTCTTGGTTTTAAGAAGAGATGTAAATGACCACCCTTTCCGAGATAGAATAAATCGGCTTTGGAAAATGTACAAGCAGGATCGTAAAATAGTGCAAGCCTTGCAAGAAAGTGGCGCTTTGGATCAGTTTTTAGAATTAACAGAAACAAAGTTAAAGGACGCATTACCTACGAATACCTTACAAGCTTTAGTGAAAAAAGATCCAACTATTGAAGATACAATTTCCACTAACTTTACCTTTCTTGAGTTAAATGCTAATTTAAAGAGAAGAATATTTAAAAAGAAAAAGGAAACTGAATTCTTAAGAAAAGGAGCAAACGATTTAGAAGGCCAATATGAGGTGGCAATAAATGAATTAGGTCAGGATGTAGCTACAATCAATGCTGAAAAAGCTTATTTGAAGGCCAGTAAGGACGACGCTACAAGGTTAAAGGCACTTAAAGATAGTGAGGTTAGTAGGAAAGGACTTATGCAAGAGCTTAATAAGGCTTATGAAAGTGATGGTCAAATCTTAAAGTTGAGAGGGGTAGAAATCGATCCCATCACTAAAAAAAATATTGGGAATATTGGAGTCATCAATAAGATGTACAGCGAAATTAATCTCAATGACAGAGTCGGGGCAAAAAAGGATTCCCATTCGGCAATAAGAACAAAACTTCTAGATTTCAATGACCTCATCTTTTCTCTTAACTGCCAGGAAGAAACTGGGAAAGAATGGCATACACAAGTAAATGCAGAAATTAAGAAATGGAAAACCTATTTTGATACTGCCTTAGTCAGAGAAAAACAAGCCCTTGAACATCTTGTGGCTAAAGAGGCGGATTCGATTATAGTTGATAGAAACATTCAAATATTTGAGAAGATAATTGAACGCTTGAATGAGTTACACCTTGCCGAACCTCATCTGGCTTGCCCCTTTGTCCTAAAGATAGATTCTGTGAATTTGGTACAGGATCAGCTTCTCAGCAAAATACAACTTCAGTCGGTCAAAAACAACATTTTTTCTAGCCTCGTTTCCCGTGCTGAAATACAAACGCTTAAGTATAGTTACACCAAGATATCCGTTGCTAGTAATGTAGACACCTTATCCGATAACATTATAAGCCTGCTGAATACTGAGTTAGATAGTATGGCTGCTAGGGCCAGTCGAGCACAGACTAATGTTGATAGATTGGAGACTCTAAGAGCTTCCAAAATACGGCAAATAGCAGAACTCGAAGATCGGCAGATGTTCAAAGCTTTTAAGGTAGATAGCATCGTTATGGAGATCAATGAAGGCTTCATCGAAAATATCTTGATGATCGGAAAAGTAAAAGAATATGCCGATAAATATGGGCATATTAAGATGGGGAAAGATGGAAAAGCTATCCCTTTTTCACGGACTTTGAAGTTTGGAAATTCTTCGCCCATTGGTTTTTCAAGAAAGTTGGATTTTGATGTCATTAAAGGGAAAAAACTCTATACCCGGGGAGGAGAAAGAACCCAATACCAAACTTCGCTAGAGGATGTTTTAAGCATTTATATCCAAGAGCATGAAGTAGGAAGAAGAGACTATAGTCCTGCCAATCAAAAAGTTGTTCTAAAAAAGAAAGCAATCGAGCAATCAAGTTTGTGTCTGGGATTAAAAAAAGAAGCCACCTACCAGTTATTCGAGGCCAAAATATTCAGTGATTTCGTTGGCCTGGATGAGACCGAACCCAATGGACTGATACAAACAGAAATCAGCAAACGAATTAATTTACGAACAAGCCGGAGCCCTTTCCGTCCTTTTGCTGTTAGGGGATTGAAAGATGAATGGAATTTCGGTTTTTTAGCCTTTTTTGAACCTGCCCTTGTTCTGTCTAAGGTAGAGAGAAACAACAAATTTTTGACCCTAGACAACAAAGATCGCTTTGTTAATAATCAATACACCCCCATTAAATTTGCATCCACTTTGGATTTGAAGCGATTTGAAAATTTCAGTGCAGGGGCGACGGCCAATCTGTTTTTAATTGATATTCCCAACATTAAGTCTACCTTCTTTGCTAACTGGGGGTTTCGGTATGGTCGTACAGGCATTCAAGATTCTATCCGCACAGCCTCCAATGGTACAGTACAAGTCAATCAAGAAGGTATCAACAATTTTGGCGTAAATACTTTCGATCATTCATCTGAAATTATCTGGAGCATTTATGCCGATGAACGCTATGGTTTTTCTATGAGTTGGCAGCATCACTGGTTTTATCTAAGAGATAATCGTTTTGAACAAGTGGCCAATACTACTTTTTTTGAAGACCAGTTGATCAACACCACCAGAGCCTCTCGGCAATTTAACACCATCCGGTTCATAACTACTTTAGAACAAACAGCCAATAACCGTGGTAGGCTCTTTTTCCGCTACACATATAACTGGCAACAAGGTTTTTGGCGAACAGGGTTTCACCAGGCTCAGGTGGGGTATTCCTTCTATTTATTAGGTCGAAAAGCTGACTAATCCAGTTTAGGTATTTCAATAAAAAACTGGGTGCCTTTTCCTAGGAGTACTTTCGCTGTTCTATGTTCCATTAATATTTGCTAGCCTGACGGCTACTACGCTTGTCGTGGAATATGGATGAATACTTTCAATTGCTTATTCTTTTCTAAAGTGAACTTCCGAACCATCGGGGGCAAGCCGGGTCACTCGCGCTTCATTCCTAGTCGAAAACTCCAGCACCCAGAGATCCCCATTTGAAGCCACCAGCCCTCCGGAAGGAGACCAATTACCTTTTGATCGATAGATGGTTTCAGCTGTTCCATCTGGACCAAACTTCTTAATCTTTTTGCCTCCAAACAATGACACGTAGATGTTATCCTGAAGATCTGTCCAAACCCCCATCACATAGTGGCGATCCCGTACAAAACTAAATAGAGGCTTCCCGTCCTTTAAATTAGCAGCAATGATGCTCACTTCACCATTAATCCCTACTCGCTTAAGCTGCAAATGATCAACGACGTAAACCCTATCACTTTTATCTGGTACATGAATCCAGCGGATATCGTCAAATGCATGACTGGAATGTCTCACTATCTGCCCGGAGGTCTCAGTCCTATTCAGGAACTCCTGATCTCCTTTCTTGGCGGGCCAGTAGCTGGCTCCTGCCTGATCTCTCCGTAATCGACTGTCTGTCGGGAACCCTTCGGTATCCTCAATCACCTTTTCTAAACTTCCATCACTCGACAAACACCAAGTATAATACCCCCATTTGTCTGTTGCCTCCCCTTCGTACCAGATGTGTTCGCCATAGAGCTTGTCCTCCTGATCTATGAAGAGCTCATGTGTATGGACATTCTCCACTGCAATAGTAATTTCCCCCTCTAGATCGATTTTCCAAACATGAGTAAGGTCGGTGTAAAATACATTTCCTTGACTATCCATAACGATTCCTATTCCGGGGTGTGCTGAAAGGTGGAATGAAGGAGCTAACAATAAAATGAGGGAGAGGTAGAGGATTATTCTATACATGCTTTTCTCTTGTTAGAAGTTTCAACTAGTTCTAACAAAAGTAGCTAAGAAAGTCATCAAGTCTGGAGATAGAAGACCAACTGCAAATAAGCGTGGTTCTACGGCTAATATAGGAGCATCTGAGGAGCTTTCTGAAACGAAAGATGCTGCTGTGACCTGATCTACTTAGTCTAACTTGGGAATTTCGATAAAGAATTGTGTACCCTTTCCAGGCGCACTTTCAATATTCCATTTCCCATTGATGTTTTCTAAGCGAGAAGTAATATTCCGAATCCCATATCCATTGGTCATCTGGCCAATCTCAAATCCACAACCATCATCACTGACTGTCAATAGAATGTTGTCACCATCTTCTGAAATGCTGATCCAACCATTATCCGCATCTGCATGCTTCAAAATGTTATTGATCATCTCCATGATGATATTGTAAATATGATAGCTGAGAGAACCAAAGTCAAAGTCCGGACCAGTATTGACCAGTAGTTGAAAGCTTGTTTTATTGTTTTGTTTGAGTTGGGTCAATAGACTTTGCAGTGCTGCTATCAAGCCGATCGCTTCCACTTTTTCCGGCATTAAATTATGAGAAATCAAACGCACATCTTCGTATACATCATCTACGAGCACTAAGGTCTTATCCAGGATGCCTTGAGCCTTTTCTCCCACCGAAGGGCCAACCGCCTCCAACTGCCATCGGATCGCCGCAATTTTTGTATTCAGATTGTCGTGTAACTCGACTGCCATCCGTTTGCGTTCCAGATTTTGGCCTTTCAGTTGAGCCAGAAGCACCTCTTTATTTTTCTGCTCCAGCTCCTTGTTCTTCTTCCGTAATCTCCAATTCAGAATGGTGATAAATCCCAAAAGGAGTGCGGCAAGGAGAATGATCCAGATGAAGAAATCGCGGGTTTGCTGGAGGTTCTTGTTCTGCAAACGTGTAATTTCCTCCTCTTTTTCTTTGCTTTCCAATTGTGCTTCCAAAGCGGCATAGCGATTGCTCGCCTGTTGCTTTTTCATGCTATCCTGAGCCACGATGTACTGCTCGTAATAGTTTAGCGCATTTTCGTAGTCCCCTAAGGCTTTATAGGTAAAATAGAGTTGCCAATCTGCCCTGGAAGCGAATTCTATCCATCCAGAAGCTACTGCATACTGATAGGCCTCCAACTTCAATTGAAGCGACTCCTCATGCCGTTTTTGCTCATCCAGGACTTCAGCTTTATCAAAGAAAAGAGCGTAGATCACTCCATAATTGCCACTTCGCTCCGCTTCGTCTAAGGATTCCCGAAAATACAATTCAGACCGTTCCTTTTGCCCTAGTCGCAAATAGACATTGGCAAGGCCATGATCATTATCCGATCGGAAATAACTGTCAAAATTGTATTTATCAATAAAAGAGTCTGCCTGCACATAGTAGAAGAGTGCCGAGTCAAATTTCTCTTGGCGGTAAGCACTATAGTAATAATAGTCTCCAAAGAAATCCAGGGCCACCAGTTGATTTTTCAAGTGCCCCGACAGTTTAGCGTATTTATAGCCCTCTTGAATGGTTTCCAGTGCATCTTGGTGGTATCCCGTATGCAGCAAAATAAACCCTGCCCCTACCAAGGAAGTCGATAGATCGCTGTAGTCAGGCGCAGCAGTTCGCAAGGTGTCTACCGCCTGATGATAGAATTTGAGCGCCTGATCCATATTTCCCTGCACATCATAATAACGCCCTTTTGCATTCAGTAGGATGCCTTGGGCCTTAGACCAGGATGAATTCGCAGCCAATTGCGTCAAGGTATCTAGGAGTAATTCTGAGTCTTGATATCGTTCATTGATTCGATATACAGCGTAAGCCGCATAGGTCCGAACCATTTGCGAATCCCGTTGCACTGCCGACTGCACCTGGGTGCTTTCTTGATACTTTTGGTAAAGACCAACCCATCCTTGGGCCATTCCTAGGGTAGGAAGAATGAGCCAAAGGGGAAGGAGGGTTAGATAGACGCTCTTGATTTTCAAATCAACTTATATTTAAGGGCGAATTTGACCAGGCCAATGGCATTTTTCACATCCAGCTTTTTGAAAATATTATGCCGATGCGTTTCCACTGTTCCTTGACTAATAAATAGCTCTTCCGCGATCTCCGCAGAGGAGTATTCCCGGACTATTAGTTTAATGATTTCTAGCTCTCGCTTAGTTAAATGCTTGATCTTTTCAAATTGGTCATCTCCCTCTTTGGTGGACAGTAAGGTCCGCATCACCTCCTGACTAAAGTGCAACTGACCAGCAGCAATGGTCCGAATTGCCTTTTCCAACTCCACCCGTCCTGCTTTCTTCATCACATAACCCGAAATCCCTGCTTTAAAGGCATCCTGAATTCGATCGCCTTGATCATTGACCGTTAGCATTAAGATCTTAAGGTCTGGGTATTTTTCTTTCACTTGGAAGCTCAATTCTATTCCATTCATGTAAGGCATGCTCATATCTGTGATCAAGATATCCACTTCCTTTTCCCCTAAAACATCCAAGACTTTACGACTGTCATTTAAGGTAGCCACTAAGCTTATGCCATCCATTAGGTCAAAAAGCAGTCCCAAACTATCCAAAATAATCTGATGATCATCTACCAACAAAATCCGAATGGACGCTGACATAGATTCGTCGTTTTATTCAAAAAAGTAGGTTAGTCCAAAATTAAATCTAACCGTGGTAAAATCAAGTGTCTCGCCTAGATCACCTACATCAGTTCCAGATAGAGAAGTGGAGCCGAAACTACCAAATCCGATTTTTCCATCTGCATTAAAACTGAGGTTTGGAATGATAAATATATGGAATCCGCCTCCGACCGTTACTCCTACTCCGCTACTTTTTAGCTCGAATAAGGTACTTCCATCAAATGTGATCGGGTCAATGACTAGATTATTGATAGAAATTGCACCTTCTAAGAAGGGACGAAACCAGCGTAAGGTAGCTCCAAAATTATATCGCCCACCGACATCTACCGTAGTCAATTGATATTGATCCCAATCAAACTCCTGTACAAACCCCACTCTGCTGTAGGATAGTAGTACTTCTATGTTCTGGTTAATCCCATAGGCTGCTTTCAGACTATAACCAACACCTGAAGGTTCAATATCATCTAGATTCCCCATAAAGTTGCTCTCAGAATTCCAGCTTCCCAGTACTAAACTCAAATTAGCAGAAAAACCTTTGGTGGAAGATTTGATGTCCTGAGCAGAAAGCTGCCATGCTAGGCATGCAATTAGGATTAAACTTAGATAAAACTTTGTATTCTTCATGATTAATGAATTATAACTCCTGAAGGTCGGAGGTACTACAGCACCCTGGTTTTCAGAAAGATTTGTTAAGTGTGATATTGGTACTTTTTAATTTGATGCGATTCAGTTGACTTCCTCGTTTGAATTCCACTAGGTTCTTCGAGAGATTACTGTATTCCGGATAGGAAATCGTGAGCCATTGCCCATTGATCGCCTGCACGGATAGAAGATCGATAGCTAGAAAGGCGCGCTTCTTACCTTGTGCTTTGCGAACTTTCTTCACCGTTGCCTTAACCCTTGCTCCTCTCGGAATAATTAAATGATCGCCTTGGAAGATGTCACTGGTAGTGCTCAGGTAAATCTGCTGACCTTCATAATTCTTCTCACTGGATACCGTTTCTGCAAAAGCAGCAGATAAGAACATATCCGGTATGCGAATTTTCACCGCCTCTCCTGCACTTCGGCGGTTCCGGTTGTCTGGGGATTCGATTTGACGGGGTGCAAATTCTTTTTTGATCGGTTCTTCTTCAGCAATGATGGTGGAAGGTTTGCTTGGAGTCGTCTTGTCGATTTGCTCTGGCTTGGCTTCTTTCTTCACGAGTACTTCATTCTTTTTCTGCGTCTTGCTATCTGAACGTTTCTGGCTTCTAGTATCGCTTTGGCTCTCCTTTTTCTTAGTGGTCTTGTTAGACTTGCTATTGGTTTTCTTCTGGGTCTTCTTTTCTGAGGCTTTGTCGGTAGCGGAAGGCTCATCTTCAAACCTTTCCAAGAATTCTATTTTGTTCTGGGTCGGTTGCCCCAATTGAGCAGAATTCACAGGTGTGATATCGGGTAATAGATCCTCATTCTCCCGTTCAGTAGGTAGTGATAATTCCTCCGTGTGGTCAGCTAGTGTACTATTCTTGGGAGCAGCCGCACCCCCACTCCTACCGATCACGACAATCAATAAGCAAACTAGTAGCGCCCCTGCTAATATTCTAAGATCTACGTCGAAGGGCAACTGAATAGCCTTGAATTGCGGTAGTTTAGGAAGGCTGAATTGTACCGGCAATGCGATTCGTGGACTCGAGTCACTTTTTTGATGTTCCACTTTCTCCGTAATCATTCGAGTGTTCACTTTTCCAGCCTGATACAGTTGTTCCAGATCGTTTATAACGGCTTGAGTAGATTGATAACGCTTGTTAGGATCTTTGTGAACCAACTTCTTAATAACTTGTACCAATCGCTTATTCGCCCCAGGGATCTGCACCTTTGCCTTTTCATGAGCAATCTGATACATCACAGCTGCTTCAGTTTCTCCAGAGAACAAAGATTGACCGGACAACATCTCATAAAACATGACACCAACGGCGTATAGATCAGAAGCTTTAGAGGGCGCGCCTCCTTTGATCAATTCGGGAGAAAGGTATTCTAGTGTTCCAATTACACTATTTTGTCTGGTCATTCGCTCCGTGTTCTCCAATCGTGCAATCCCAAAATCCATCAACTTTACAAACCCTCGATGAGTGATCATGATGTTGCCTGGCTTCAGATCTCGATGCATAATACCCAGCTCATGAGCTGCTCCCAACCCCTCCAATACTTGTAGCATGATCTTGGCCGCTTCAGCTTCCGGCAATCTACCCTGCAAAGCAAGAATATCATCCAAGGCTTGCCCTTTGACATACTCCATGATGATGAAGTGGGTATCCTCAACTTCCTGAAAATTAAAGAGTGTAGCCACATTGGGATGAGAAATCCGAGCAGACAAATGGGCCTCGTTACGGAAACGCTTGAAACTGTCCGGGTTGCTCACCAAAAAGGGATGCAACATCTTAATCGCTACCGTCCGATTCAAATGCAGGTCAGTAGCCTTGTACACGGTTCCCATTCCCCCTTCTCCGATGCGTTCGTTGATATGAAAATTGGAAAGTTTCCTGCCGATCATGATAAGTTAATCTTTTGCGTTGGGTTACTAGCTTGATTTAAATCCGTACGATAGGTTTCCACAATCAATACTGAGATATTGTCATGTCCTCCCCTTTGTTTCGCCAAGTCTATGAGGCGTTGCGAGGCTTCGTTCATTTTATTTTGGATGAGAATTTGCTGCAGTTCTTCTTCTGGAACATACTCATACAAGCCATCGCTGCAGATCAGCAATCTATCTCCAACTTCAAACCGGAGTTTGTGTTTCAGAAAATCTGCCTGCAATTTCATCGATGTTCCCATGGCTCTGGTCACTACATTGCGTTGTGGATGGCTTAAGCTTTCGGCCTGAGTAATTTGTCCGGTATCTAAGAGATGTTGGACTAATGTGTGATCATTGGATAACTGTACTACTCGATCTTTCTTCACCAAATAAGCCCTGCTATCTCCAACATGGCCTAGGTAAATCTGATCCCCAAGCAACACAACCCCTGTACATGTAGTCCCCATTCCTCGATACCCGGCATTCTTGGCTGCGTGCTGATAAATGGCCTTATTCGCTTTTTCAAAAGCTTTTCGCAATGCTGTTTCGATATTGTACTTGGCATCGAAGTAATTCCGGCTAATGATATCCGTGGCCATTTTCGAAGCCAACTCTCCATAGCTATAGCCTCCCATCCCATCGGCCACCAACGCCAGACATCCATGACTAGCTCTGGTTTTAAGATCAAAGGGACGGATAAAAACGAGGTTATCCTCATTATTGTCCCGGACCGAACCTACATCCGTGAGCGCTACCGCTCGGTAATCAATAGCGATTGGAGCTTGGTTTTTCGGGTGAGATTCGGGTTTCTGTCTCTTCAGGAATGAAAATGCCATAGCCGGAGAATATTTAGGTTAATAGAATTCCTTGAATTTGGGTAGATAGTTGAGAGAGGAAGTTATGTTTGGAGACAGCTGTCCCTTAAACATAACTTCGGTCTGTTCGATTTACTGGATAACTGGAGTTAGGTGCATCAAGTCCAGTCCATATTTGATTGGAATCGCGAAGGTTATTCTGGCCCCTTCAGCAGAAGTCGTAGAAGCCGCGAAGATGGCGATTACTTTGCCGTCTTTATCGAATACAGGGCCTCCACTGTTGCCTGCGCCAGTTTCGCTAGCTGTCAGCTGATAGTACTCACCCATTGGGCTATAGTAACCACTTAGTTCGGCATTATTTGAAAGATTACTACCTCTGATAATCTTACCAATGGTGCCATCTGTGATGGTTGGATCCGGTACAACTTTGACTTCTCCGGATGCTCTACCAAACTCTTGGGTAGCTCTGCCATAGATTACCGTTGGAGAAATCCCAGGATATCCCATGACTGCAATCTTTTGACCTTGTTCCGCTTCTGCTCCATCTTCCTTCAGCTCAACTGGCGTAAATTCTGCCATGTGATCTACCTTGATCATCGCTACATCATGATTGGAACTGGATTGTACCATTCTAGCATTGATTCTGGAATCCGTTTTCGCAAAGGTGACGTTCATGTAAGTGCTCTCTCCCGCCAAAATCTTTCCAGAAACAGGTTCTCTTCCGAAGAATTTTGATTCAGAGGGTATCCATCGTGCAGGTGCTTTGACTCGACCCGTTATTTTCCACTTTCCTTCCACCATTTGATACAATAGTCCTTGAGAAGCTTCACGTGGGAAGGTGTATGGGTATTTCCAAGGTTCAGCAATATGCTTATTCGTTAGGATATAACCATCTTCATCCACGATGAAACCCGTACCAGAAAGGGAGGACATAGCAATCGGAGCTCCTTCTACTACATCTTTCTTCAATCCTAACAATGGCTCTATCACACCTGGCTCCATTTCAATAAATAGAGGCATTACATATTCCTTTCCTGTTTTTTCATCCTTCTGACGAGTATATTGATGGTAGATGTCGTCGCCTGTAGGTGCATGGATCAATTTGAAACCAAACTCAATGAAGACAACTTTATCGGTATTTTCCTTGGCTATTCTTGCAGGTGAGAATGCTTCTTCTACAACTGTGGTTGTATTGGTAATAACCTTTACGGTATCCGTTCCGGCAACGAAGTCATCCTTAGAAGGAATCAGTTGATCTTTAAAGGTATATCCCAAAGCAGTGGTAACAAGTAGGATAGCTCCAATCACAGAGATCAATGTTTTTTGGGATCGCTTGCGCTCACTAAAGATGGCGCGTTCAAACGTTTCCTTACCGATTCCTGCTTTCGCCGGAGTCGTTTCTTCTACAATACTGTGAACCATCGTAGGATCGGCCGCCGGAATATGAATCAATTGCGTGGCAGCTCCTCCGGCTAGACTGGGATTGATATCAAATTGAAAACGAGGTCCCTTGGCGCCCAGTGATACTTCATCCCCAGGGCGTAGATTATGGTTTCCCGTAATCTTTTGTCCGTTTACGTAAGTGCCGTTTAGGCTATTGTGATCTGTAATGGTAAAGCTACCAACTGTTTCCCCTTTCTCAATCATGCCGTGCTCACGGCTTACAGCGGAATCTTGTTCTACATCGAACTGCAGTTGATTGTGAGCGGCTCTACCAAAGCTAATGCTATCATTATCTTGGTAATCGAATTCCTCGACTTGGTTGGCTTTGCTTCCACTTAAGTGTCTAATGATGATTTGCTTTATCTCCTTGTTCATGACTATATTTTTTTAGGTATTTGTTAGTTAAAAAGTATGACACAAAGATGGGGCAGAATCGAGCCTTGGGAAATAGAGGTTTGCCTTGGAATTCGGTTAAGAAAGCCTAGATATTTTTCTATAGGTTTTCCTATAGATGGATTCTTTAGGACTGGAAATGGAAGGAAAAAAGGAGAGTCAAAAATATCAAAAGTGCACAAGGAACAGAGGCAAAAACAGCATTTAATCCACTATTAATCAATAGAATGCAGAAATTAAACTGTACAGTAACATCAAATCATTAGTGTGATAAGGAAAAATCAAGATTTGCCTATAAATAGGCTAAGCAGGATCAGGCAGGTAAAGACGATAATGCCTAATGATTGGCCAGTACTCCTTCGATTTGTTCTTGTAGGGCCTTGGATTCTTCAACAACTAGCCCATATTGCCTTACTTTTTGATTGACCAGAGACTGATAAATCATCAAGGTATTCTGTAAGACCAGTAACTCTCGATCTGGCAGCAGTTTCATCTGCATTAGATCTGTGTTTAACCGAAGCCAACTCATTACCTCATCCAAAAAGTAATCAGCTTGGATATCATTCTTACTTATGCATTCTTGAGCGGTACCATCATAAAAATCACTCAGACTCTTTTGTAATTGGACATCCTCGATCAGTCTGAGTTTACCGGAGGTCTTCATTGAGTTATAGATAGAGATGTTTGGCGCATAATTCTCTACCTGCAGGATGGTTGGGAGCTTATTTTCAATGCCTTCTACGTTCTTAGATACCAAAAATGTAAGAATACTATCTACACCTTCTTGATAGTTCGTATTAAAAGGGATTTGGTAAGTTTCATAAGACTTAATATCAGCCTTTAGGTCATTCACCATAGATTGCATTAGGAGCTTAGCCTCTCTCCGATCTTCTCTGGCTTTGCCCCTAGCATCCACATAAAAAGCGAGGTACACGCCTAATATTACCGAGATGAAGTTGAGGAGATGACTGGACCAATTGTATTTTTTCTTCATTTTTCCCGGGTTAGGAGATTCTATCTTGCTTACTGGTTCAAACTTTACCTTCAGCAGGTTCAAAGCACACTGTTGGTGAAACAGTACTGAACTCAATATGTTTTCAGCTTCTTTTTTTAAAGGTCAAAACGTTTTGCGCTCAACCGAATACCCAATACACAGATAGTAGAGCATAAACGGCAAAGGGGATGCCTATCCGTATTGAGGTAAAACTAGGTTTACCTACCAGATACTGCATCCCCTTTGCTTTAAGGTATGGCAGAAATGTGCGTGTCTATTTCGGACGAACTATGTATAAGTTGTGGCTATGTGGCTGCACTTTGTGGAAATTGTAACCCTTTTTCCGCTTGATTCCACAAAGCAGTACCCCGGAGAAGTTCGGAGCGGCCATGGAGGTACCAGACATATAGCGGTAACCGCCATTCTTGTAGGTGGAATAGATGTTGTTACCAGGGGCCGCAAAATCAACCGGTGGTTTACCATAGTTGGAGAATTGATCCGCGAATAAGTTCCACCACCAAAATACGCCTTGTTGAGTGGCTGCAATCGTATAAACCTTGGAGGCATTCAACCTGGCCGGATGATATCCCCTAGAATGTATTTTGTCGTTCCCGGCAGAAATCACAACATAGACACCCTTGGCACCCAACTTCTTAATCGCCTTTTCCACCACTGTCTCCGGTGCACTTGCTGATATTCTCCCGCCGATGCTAAAGTTAACTACATCTCCTGCCAGGCTATTTTGGTAAACCCAATTTAAGCCTGCCAAAAACCAGGAGTAATATCCGCGGTTACTAGAGTTGAGCACCTTTACCGGTACTACGGTAGCCCCGTAAGCAATCCCCAGTGCTCCATAACCGTTGTTTTTAGCGGCGGCAATCCCAGCTACGTGCGTACCATGACCATGGTCATCTTCAGCGCTGGTCGTACCCGGCACATATGTCTTAGCATAACCTCTATTCACATTTAAGTCCGGATGGTTCAAATCAATGCCCGAATCCAATACCCATATCCATCTGTTGTAACCTGTACAGTCACAACCTCCGCCTACCCAGTTGCTGTAGTCTGCATACTGGCCGGCCCACGCCTCAGGACTATACTGATCAACGATTGGTCCAGCACTCACTAAACTACCCTCCATCTCTTGATCTTGAAAGGCCTCAGCCGTGTTTTTGGCGCTCTTTGCGCGCGTAAGCCAGGCACCTGCTCCGGATTTCTTAGGCTTCAGCTTTACCGTAAAACCACTTTGGATCCCGGTAAAGATTTCTCCAATTTCATCATTACTTAATCCCAAAGTCTCTATAGCATACTTGCGAATTTTCTTTTCAGCGCCGGCCTGGTGTTTTTTAGCGGCTGCGGCTTGGCTGGCACGACTAGTAGCCTTAGCAGATTTGGTGGTAGCAAAAGGAGCTACAAAATCGTCTTTCAGCACTACTACATAGCTATTCGGGATCTTCTTTCCTGGGGAAACTTTACTTTTCTGTACCGGAACTGCAGCAACTCCTTTAGGAGCAACTGCCTTCTCAGCAGCGGCCTTGGTCTCTTGTATGATCTTACTGTCTTCGGTAAGAATATCGGCTCGGTTTGGTTGTCCTGGTTCTTGAGCCATGGCCAGGCTGGTTAATAGGGAAAAACTAAAAAGAACACATGCTAATTTTCTCATAATACAATGGTTTAGTGTGGTGTATGCGGTAGGTTTGGTCACTACCTCATACCCGTCATGATTGGTAAAACGCTATTAGTTTGTAGTATTTAGATTTTCAGGAGGGATAATCAAAATTACCTAGATTGCGAAGGTGTTACAACAACATCTTCATGTGGAGGGGTGGGTAACCTGGCTCAATTTCAGTCTAAAGAAACTTCCCTTTATCCAAATTCCTTATCTTCTGCTTTCATACCCTCTTATATCGAATATCACATTTCAAGCCTTGTTACTATGAGTTTTACAGCAGAAAGTATTCCCAGTCAAGAAGGAAAGACCTTTATCGTCACCGGAGCCAATGCGGGTTTAGGCTATGAAACAGCCTTGGCACTCGCGCAGAAGGATGCCCGAGTAGTGCTAGCCTGTCGCTCCGAAGCCAAAGCCCAGAAAGCGAAAAGCAAGATTTTGAGGTCGGCTCCCAATGCTGATTTACACATTGAGTTGGTCGACTTGACCGACCTGGATTCGGTCAAACGCTTCTCCGATAACTTTCAATCCAAATTTGATAAATTGGATGTCCTCATTAATAATGCTGGAGTGATGGTGCCTCCTTACACACAAACCAGTGACGGTTTTGAACTTCAAATGGGAGCTAACTATTTCGGACACTTCCTACTCACCGGCCGCTTACTGGAGGCGCTGAAAAAGACCGAAGATTCAAGAATCGTGACCTTGAGCTCTTTAGCGCACTTGCAGGGCTCCATTAACTTTGATGATCTACACTGGGAGGAATCCTATTCCAAACTTAAAGCCTATCAGCAAAGTAAATTAGCTTGCTTGATTTTTACTTTGGAGCTTCAGCGCCGCCTGGAAGCGGCTAAAGCCGGTCCCATATCGGTAGCAGCGCACCCTGGCGTTTCTCCCACCGAATTAGTTCGCCATGTTCCCAATCTCATGGTATATGTCTTGACCCCCTTGTTTCTCATGGTCAGTCATAAACCAGCCAAAGGTGCTTTACCTACTTTGATGGCAGCAGTTGAAAATGGAGTGCAGGGGGGAGATTACTATGGTCCTACTGGCTATAATGAGATGAAAGGCAAACCTGGAACCGCAAAAATAGCTTCGCATGCTAAAGATGAGGAGATTGCCAAGCGGCTTTGGGAAATTTCTGAAAAGCTGACCGGGTTCCAATATCAAATCTAGTGCCCCTCATAGGACACAACCTCAAAATTTTAGTTCTACATGGATACCGCTAAGGAAATTCGCCAAGGCGAAGAACTGGATTGGCAAAAACTAGAGGAATATCTACGGGCAGTTCTACCAGAAATTAAGGGAGAAATGTCCGTAGCACAGTTTCACGGCGGGCATGCTAACCTGACCTACCTATTGACCTTTGGAAGTCAAGAATTTGTAGTTCGCCGACCACCTTTTGGGAAAGTTGCTCCAGGAGCACATGATATGAAACGGGAATACAAGGTGCTTTCCAAGCTATTTAAGCATTACCCAAGAGCCCCTCGAGCCTTTCATTTATGTGAGGATGAATCCATCATTGGCGCCCGCTTTGTCGTACTGGAAAGAAGATCAGGTGTAGTTGTCAGAACCAAGGTTATCCCCGAATTCCACTCCTTCGAGAAAATCGAAGAAAGGTTGGTGACGGCTATGATGAAAGCCATGGCCGAGCTGCATCTGATAGATCATGAGGCTGCGGATCTAGCCAACCTAGGACGACCAGAAGGATTCGTGGAAAGACAGCTTCGAGGATGGGCACAGCGTTGGGAATTATCTAAATCAGCTGATAATGAGCATATGGATAAGGTCCTAGAGCTCCTACAGGCCGACATCCCGGTGGCACAACGAGTGTCCATTATTCATAATGACATTAAACTGGACAATTGCCAATTTCAAGCGAATAATCCAGATGAGGTCAGCTCCATTTTTGACTGGGATATGTGTACCCTCGGAGATCCTTTGATCGACCTGGGAACGACACTTAGTTATTATCCTGATCAAAGGAAAAAACAATTGGAAAACCTTCCTGTCCAGTTGCACGGTGACTTCCCGCCCAAGGAATTTCTTATTGAGCAGTACCGGATACATTCGGGGCTTTCCATCGAGAACATCCCTTGGTATGAAGCCTTTGCGTACTGGAAGGGAGCCATTGTGGCGCAACAGCTCTTTAGGCGATATCTCAACGGTGCTACCAAGGACTCCCGCATGGCGGGGTTCGAAGCCGCCATGCAAGCGATGGCTAAATTAGCCCGGGAAATCCTCGGAGCCTAGCGATTATTTTTCCATAGCGGGAATAATAAAGTCGCTGACAATCTCATTGGTATAAGTGTGTGCATTTCTATTGTTGTAATTGGTCGTAGTAATCACTACAGATGTATCTAAGCCAGGTATTACCAGTATCTTTTGCCCTCCATTTCCAGACATATAAAAGGTTTTATAGGACTTCTCCTTTCCGTATTCTCTCAGCCAGATCAGATAGCCATAGTCAATATTCTCCTGGATACGCGCCTTAGGAGTAGTAGCCTTCTTGAGCCAGTCGGCGGGTATGATGTCTTGGCCGTTCCATTTGCCTTCATTCAAACATAATTGTCCCAACTTCAGTAGGTCTCTACTTCGATACTGACTACCACCTGCGGTATTCAGCGTACCCTCTGGGCTATAACCTAACTCATAGTCCGTAATCTCTAATGGCCCGAATAGATGTTTCTTGGCAAATTGATCCAAGCGCTCTCCGACCGCCACCTGAACGATTTCAGCCACCGCTGCGGCGCCAGCTGAGCAATAGCTAAAGGCCCGTCCATAGGGCTGGTCGGCTGGCTTGGGCTCGAAGGGATAAGATCGAATGGGCAAATCCAGCAAGAAGCTGGTCCAATCCTCTATGATATACATGCGCTCTTCATTTCCGCGAGAGAAATTATTCCAATCATTGCACTCCAGGATGGAACTCATCGTCAGTAAATCCTCTATCGTGATCTCTTCCTTTCTCGGATCTGGATTTTGTGCCGGAAGCTTATGCTTGAGGTATTTGAAAATCTTCTCTTGTTCGGACTTCATGTGCCCCTCCCCAATCGCAATTCCCATCAACAAAGTAGCCATCGTTTTGGTGGCCGAACGAGTGTTGTGCTTTGAGTTTTGGTCATTACCATGGTAGTATTTCTCGAAGAGTAGTTTCCCGTCTTTGGCTACCAGCACACTGGTGATGCGCTCAAATTTACCAGAACGGATGGCACTATCCAGTTCGTCTAGATGCTGACTGCTGATGGCATTGGAATTTGAAAAATCTAACTGTGCAAAAAGGGCCTGCTGTACAAGCAAGCAGAAAAAAAGGCTTACAATAAGTCTGTTCATCAATCGAGTGTTTTGAGTAAGAAGTTGTTTAAGAGTAAATTAGGAGAGTGCAATCTACAGGACTAGATCTTCAGAAAATAGAACAGAATTAACATCGGTAAAAAAGGAGATGAGTCAGCTAGCTGAATAGATCAAATAATCAAAGTCTCAAATGATCACAGCATCCGCCTGCGGAAGGAACTGGGTGTTCGATTCAAATAGAGTTTAAAAGTGCGGGTAAAATGACTTTGATCGGCAAAGCCACAAAGATTGGCTATATCCGTCAAGGAGTATCGGGCATCCTGTATATAGCTCAATGAACGTTTAATTCTCTGCTGGCGGATATAGGCTCCCAAGCTACTCCCAAGGTACTTCGGAACAGCCCTTGATAGGTGCACTGGATGGACGCCCAAGCGCTGAGACAGGCTTTTCAGGTCCAAATCTTCCGTTTCTTCGTGTACAAGCTCTCTCAAAGTTTCTACCCAGGGAGGCTCAGAGGTTGATAAAAGCTCTACCTTTTCTATGTTTTCGCAAAGATGCAGTAGCAGCATTTCTATGGATACTTCTGAATAGGCATCTTGACATTTAAATTCAAAAAAGAGTTGTCCGAAAAGGGCATGTAATTCGGGGTGATTAATCAATCTACTACCCTCCCACAATTGTATATCTAGTTTTTTCTCATTGAACCACTCCCTTGGAAATTCGATATGAAAACCTCGGGCCTGGCGTGTTTCCTTCGTGTTATAATGTGCTTCTTGCCAATTGTGAAATACCAGGCTTCCGGCTTTGCAATGCATCTGCTCGCGCTTGTTGATATCATACAAATTTCCTTGCAGGACATACATCAAGTACGGGTTTTCATGATAATGCCAGTCTGTTCGCGATGTTAGGTAGTCATACTCTGAAAGTAATACGCCTTGCAGGTCCACTTCACTTTTCTTTTGGCCGTAGTAGTTTCCAGTAGTCAGAATCTTCATGAGCTGGTTTTATGTAGTAGTCTTTGCAAACAGGTAAGCAAGGGACATGGGGAGGCAGTTGTCGTCCATGCTACCCGTATTCGACTATTAAAGACAAGAGAAAACGCACAAAGTGTCAGCTGACTAGAAATTAATTCATATTAGCCACCCAAAGGCCACCGCTTTTCCTAGAAGGTCATCAATGAGGTACTCGTCTAATAATTTTGAAATTATAGCACAAAATGGCTAGTATCAGCCCTAGCTCCAACCCATTCACATTTGAATAATGGAAGACGTACGTAAGATGGCCAGATGGCAGCTTTTGACCATAGTAGTTTTCGCGTTAGCGAAAGCCATTCGACCCAATGTATTGGAAAGCCAAGCGCCAGCGTTTGTGAAGTTATTCTTGTTGTCTTTCCCCAATTTCTGCGAAGCCATCGTTGGCATACTCACCTTAACGATGCTCGGACTCTACGCCAACCGCAGGCTCAAATGGCCCCACAGCTCAATATACATTGCAGCAGTGGTCTTGGCAGCCATCTACGTGATCACACAGGAATGTAAGATTCATAATCTGGGTGGGAATAATATCTATGATCCCAATGATGTGATATTTTCAATCGCGGGGTTGTGTCTCGGAATCGTGCTCATTTATAGAATGAAGCCAACGATCAACCAATAGCAGTGGCTGATGCTACAGGATGGAAGTATAGATTTCTAAGATCTTTCTCTGGTTATCCTTCACCCTAGCCCAATTAATCTCACTGGAAGTATTCGCATTGAATTGCAAGCCTGCTTCGCTAGTCCAACCAATCAGATTGAATATGGCGTACACCTTAACCATTTCTTTTTGAAGCTGATCCAGCTGTTGAAGTTTAACAATTTCTCCGATGTAGTGCTCCCCCGCCCTTTGTCCATGCCAACAGGCTTTCATTCTTCCAATTGCTTCTAGATAGTCGCCTTTAAGCAAAAAATCGAGATCAACCAATCCATTGAATTTACCCTCGTGGATCATGACATTTTTAGTACAGAGATCATCGTAGTAAAAGGTGGGTCGCTTGTTTTGGAAATAATCGCTATATCTACTTAATAGTGCATCATATATGTCGATCACATCCTGATTAATTACCTGCGTTTTGGCAGTCCGTCTGAGGATATCTTCTTTCTTCTCTACAAGAGATTCAAGATAATTATCGCAATGAGACTCATTCAACCCGGTCAATCCTCCAAAGCTCGGCGCAGCTGGCAAAGCATTGAATTTATCAAGTATGCTGGAAATCTCTTTGGCAATCTCTTCAAGTTCGGGAGGAGTAAGCCCGTCAATTACGAGCCCCATGTCTTTGCCCTCTATCTTGCTTAATATCTGGTAACAAAAGGGGAAGGTTGTTTTGGAGTAATCTTCTGAAAGTATTTCTGGTGTCTTGATTTGCAGGATTTGAAACAGCGGGAGAAATTTATGAGTACCATAGATCCATTCTTTTTCTTTGTTCATCCGTAGGATATAACTGACGGTTGGGTATTTAAGCTCGTATACTTCGTTACAGATCCCAATCGTTTTTCTTTCAATTTCGATTGGTACTTCTCCGAACTCCTTCTTCCCAATTTCTTGAATATACTGTTGATTCATCTGGTGGTTTAAGCGTGAAGAGAAAGGTGATTCTTTTATCACCCTCATTATTTGCTGTTTTCATCCATACATAGGATCTTAAAAATTGGTTCCATCCAACTTCTTTATTGGTAGCCTACTAACTAGAAATATTTGATTAGAAGTTGTTGTAAGGAATCACATAAACAAAGTAGTTTTGCATCCATATGAACTATGATCTACTAAAAGCCAATTTCTCTAGATATACGGAGCTATCTCCTTCAGAGTTGACGCACATCTGCGGACACTACCAGGAGAGACATATCTCCAAGGGGGAATACGTTCTGCGAAAAGGGGAAGTCTGCCGCTTTGAAGGCTTTGTAGTTAAAGGATGTTTTAGGGTCTTTACCATTGATGACCAAGGCAATGAAAGGATCCTCTACTTTGCAGCCGAAGATTGGTGGATCATGGAAATAGATAGTTTCATCAACCAAAGCGCTTCAGAACTCAGTGTGCAGGCCATTGAAGAGAGTACCATTCTATACATTACGTTCACCGCCAAGGAAAAACTATATGATACCTTGCCAAAAGTAGAGCGGCTCTTCAGGATCATGTCCCAAACCGCCGTTGCAGCCTGGCAAAGGCGACTTATCCGCAATCATTCCATGGATGCGGAGCAGCGATATCATCATTTTATCACCGCTTACCCGGAGATAGCTAGAAGAGTTACCAACCGGCACATTGCCAGCTATTTAGGCATTACCCCAGAGTTTGTCAGTAAGATTCGTAAAAGAAGACTCTCCAACAAAGGCTAAGTAAGACCTGATCCAGGTTCGGATCCACGCTTTCATTTATTGAACTAGTTCAAGCTTTTTTCCTTTTCTCCCCCCTAACTTCGTTCTAGATTCTCCATCAAAGACCAAACACACATTGTTAGAGAATAGCTTGTCTCTGAACGCTTGGCATTTCAAAGTAATAACATAAAATAAGACAAAAGATGAAAAAGATAATTCAAATGCCGCTGGCATTACTAGTCATTTTATTGGCCCTTTTAAGTATTTCCTTTGCTACCAAGAAGGAAAAGAAAGCGGTTTTACGCCATGTAGTATCCTTTCAATTCAAAGATGAAATCAGCGCAGAGCGACGGGCCCAGGCGGTCAAAGACTTTTTAGACCTCCAGCATCGAATCCCAGAGATCAAGAAGTTTGAGGGAGGAGAAAACATTAGCGAGGAAGGCTACGACAAGGGCTTTACGCACTGCTTTGTCCTCACTTTTGAAGACGAAGAAGGCCGTAGTGTTTACATACCTCATCCAGCGCATATCGAAGTAGCGAAGAAGAACAAGCCCCTAATGAAGGATCTATTTGTTGTAGATTATTGGGGAGAGGAATGACAAAGGGAAAGAGCGGGTAAGTAGTTTCGCTGAAAGGAGCTTAAGAGCGTGGATTGAATCTATCCGTCTGATCCACCATTCCTACAGTAATTGGCATCTAGTCAGTTATGAACCAGAAAAACTACCCTTTATTCCTTCTAGTACTGTTAAACTTACCAGCTTACTTGACTAGCCAATCTTTAGATACCACCCTGACAATCCACTCGAAGGTTCTTTCGGAAGAAAGATCCATTCGGATCGGTCTGCCCTATGGCTACTTTGAATCAGCGGACGATTACAGCGTTTTATACATCATGGATGCGGAATATCGTTACGATTTCTGCCGGGCGACACAGCAGTATTTGGCCATTTCGACCAGAATCCCCAATTCCATCATGATCGGAATTCAAAACCTCTCTCGGGAAACCAGAAACCGGGATTTACTGCCCACAAATTTTGGCGGAAAGGATTCCCTCTTTCGAAAATTTATCGAGTTAGAGTTGATCCCTTTTATCGAGGAAAATTACCGATGTAAAGGGGAGCGACTATTAGCCGGCCATTCACATGGAGGGGTCTTCGCGGTAAATACATTGCTTCAACAGCCAGATCTTTTTAACAAATACGTGGCAACTGACCCCAGCTTCCAGATCATCAATTCCAATTTACCGGATACCTGGCCTGCCGACCTCTCCCAAAAGTCCCTATACATCTGCTCCTCCGATGGCTCCTACGGATACAATGAGGAGATTGCTAGCGATATGTACACCAATAATGTTATCTTCCAAAATCATCGCATGCAGAACGCCGCGTCCGGGCTCCGATTTCACGCCGAACATATCCCTGACGATCATGGCAATTCTTTCATGACCGCCTTTCACCGAGGTCTACGGTGGGTGAACAATTGGCCCATTTCAAAGGCCACAATGAAGCAGTAGGAAACACAGTATATTCTCTCTTGCACGAAATAGGTTCAATGGAACGATCCTAGTCGGAGATCGGTTTTGCAATATAAACCAAGCACATATTTTTTATGGCCATTTCAAAGAAAGGTAGTCGATCGATTGCGGTCAATGGCATCAATTATCATTGGTTGATCCGGCGCAAAGTGACCTACAGTCAGGAAATCTTTGGCACTCCACAACTCAATGTTGCAATAGCATGTGCAGACCAAGCTGGATCGACACTGGTCATCCATACCGATCGCGCTCATCCTGGCAATATTGAAACCGAGGCTGCTGACATCATCCCGATCACACCTAAGGATATTGCGGCTTGGATCTCTAGAGCCATAGAGTTAGGATGGGAGCCTAAAGTTCCTGGGCCTCAGCTCCTGGTGGAAGTCACAACGGGTAAAATGAGCAGACGATAAAAAATCTCAAATCCTTTCGTTCCATTTTCTCAGCTTAACTTGATGTACCATCAGATTATAGCGTATAAGTCAACCCCATAGTATAATAGCTCTGGAGGTCTTGAAATTCAAAATCCGCTCGTCTTAATCCAAAGGTGATACCCGTTCCTATTCCTTTCCAGACTTGGAAAGAAAAGGTATTTAACCAGGTATATTCAAACAGATTCGCCTGCCGCATCGTCACTTCTCCATTTTCATCCAAAATAGGCTTACCGTAGGCATCTACGTCGCGTACCTCAATTTTGCTATTGGAATAGGGGATAAAGGTCGTCAGCGTAGAAGACCAGGAAATCTTGCGACCCGCCACCTTAAATTTCTCTTGATTGTCCACTCGGATCTTAGTCCCTAAAGTCCCTTTAGAGGAGGCTTCCCCATCAGAGGACCAAGCTATCTGAAGATTTAGAGGATTAACGGTTACGATTAAGCTCTTTTGTGGTGTCCAGGTACTTCCTATACCAATATCGAAGGTGCCAGGTTCCAGAAAATTGCTAATGGAAGAGTTCAGTGCCGTGGAAAGAGACAGGGCAAATTTCTTGGAAAGCTTATAACCTCCCGAGGAAGACAAGTTGAGGTTATCTGTAGTCCCTTGATCAAATAGATTGTCATCCTCTCCTTCCTCAATGTCAATATCTTTCCAGGCCTTATTCATGATCAGATTACTCCGCCAGAAGTACTTCTTCCCTTCGCGGTTGGCAAAGGAGGTAATGCCGATCCCCAGGGAGCTTGAGGAAGAGGTCGGGTTAGGGCTGGAAATCCATTGATTGGTTTGCCCAAGATCTAAACCAATTAGACCAGAAAAGCCAAATCGCCATCCCGCTAAGATGTCTATTTGCTTCTGCAAGCCAGCCAATTCGCTTTGTAGACTGGCGGCTTCCGCTCTCTTTTCTTTCAGTTTTGCTTCTACTTCGGATTTCTTGGCTTTGAGTTCAGTCAGTTCTTGGGCGGGTAGCAGATTAAAGAGCGCTAGGAAGAGAGCCAGGAGGATGATTCTTACTTTCACTTTTTGAACTTTGGATTATGATGAAATAGAAATCCTCAAGACTCAGTGATCATTGAGGAGCGGCAAAGCTATGACTTCTTTGTCCAAAAATTGCAAGACCAATAAGAATTAGCTATCATCGTTTATCCTTACGCTTTTTTCATATTACGCTACTAGACTATGGTTATCAAGAAGAATATTCCCATCAAATACTTGTTCTCGAAAGTTAGAACGGAATTTTATCTGATCATTATCTATGTCATTGGGTTCGAAGTGGTTGACCTTTCTGTAGATCTCGCTTTCCTAGCCATTCCAATTAGTCTTCCCACTACGCTAGGTACTGCAATATCAATCATTCTTGCTTTTCGAGTCAATCAGGCCTATGCTCGCTGGTGGGAAGCGCGTAAAGTTTGGGGAGAGATTGTGAACGAATCTAGAACTCTAGTTCGCCAACTTCTCACTTTGGTGCAGCGGGATTCAAAAGGCAGATTACATCCCCTTATCAAGGATATGGCTTACCGGCAAATAGCCTGGGCCTATTCCTTAGGACAAAGTCTACGGGGGCAGGATCCTTTGGGTTCGCTAGAAACCTATCTCTCCGCAGAAGAGCGTACCGCCTTACAAAATCAGAAAAACGTGCCTAATGCCCTCTTGCTAACCCAGGCTAGTTCTCTGGCCCTGCTCTATCGCACGAAGCATTTAACGGATTATCAATTGGTACAAATTGATCAGACCCATTCAAAGCTCTGCAACTCCATGGGCAAATGTGAGCGGATTAAGAATACTGTATTTCCAGCACAATACAGTTTGATCATTGAAATCTTACTGGGTCTGTTCATCTTCTTGCTCCCATTAGGCATGTTGAGTATCTCTATGCACTTTGTATTACCGATCATCCTGGCCATTACACTACTCTTTTTCCTCATTGAAAACACTTCAGAATTGCTCCAGGATCCTTTTGAAAACCGCCCTACCGATACACCGGTAACGGCTATTGCCAAAACGATAGAGATCAATATCCGGCAAATGCTAGCCGAACAGGAGATTCCTGAAAAACAAGCGGTGTCCGAAGAATACTACCTAATGTAAGGGGTGGACGTTTTACGAACCTGGTAAATAGATCAAGGCAGCTTGGATATTGCTTTGTCCGTTCTTTGTCGCATGTCCATACGTGTTGACTGATTCGGTTAAATCAAACAGCTCTGGTCAGATGATCTAAGGTGATTTTTAGGATGGCTGTATTGTATTTTTATTACTCCGGTATGACTGAGATCATTTCAATCTCTACCCGGGCCTTAGGGTGGAGCCCAGCTACTTGTACAATAGTCAATACGGGTTTAATATCTTTAAAGAACTCACCATTCACTCGGCCGACTGCATCTTGGTCCTGCATATCCAAAAGATAGATAGTCGACCTGACAACATGTGAAAGATCTGATCCAGCTTTTCTTAGCGCTTCTGTTATGATTCGAAAAATGGCGCGGGCCTGTCCCGCGGTATCAAGATCTAGGTCTTCGTCGCGTGCCGTTGTTCCTGATATATAAACGGTATTTCCTGCCTTTACTGCACGGCAATACCCATACATCTCTTCTAATGCGTAGCCTGAGGTAATTCTAGTGTGTGCCATTGTTTTTCTCTTTTATTGTTGTCAAGTTAGGCATCTTTCAATAACTACAAGGGATTGCAGAACTGCGTTACCCAACTGTGAATGGAACGAGTCATTCATACTATTTAAAGGTTAGCAATGTAGAGGACGGTGATCAAGGCTACCTTCAACCGTGTATCCAACAAGAACAAGATATCCCAGTTATCCAGTTCTCAGTTGATCGTAGTTTGCAACTACGATAACTGACTATCCCTTCCTCGTCGCCCATTTCTTTAAAATCTCTTTTTCTCTTTGCATGAAGGAACGCTCACCAGCCAGTATATTGTCTCGTCTTTCTTGAGAAACGGCATCTGAATACCACCAATCCCTAGTAGCTCTTACTGTCTCAGACAGCGGCCTGAAAGTAAGGTCAGCAGCGATGGCCTTGCCGTTTTCACTCATGGACATGCCTGCATACTCTGGCAGTTGAATGACCCAAGGCTGAATTCCAATGATCCCATTTTCTTTCATAAACTCGAGATCATCAATCTGCACATAATTGATGGGGGTGTTATAGCTGGCGTGAATGCCATGAACAAAGGCGTTGGTTGTCATTTTGAAGCCAGGGCCAGAGCCGTTATAGGTTCCTGCGGCCTTGTTTTCTAACAACCTGATCATCCACTGAGCAAGGTCTCGTACATCGATATATTGCACTACCTCATCTCTAGTCCCGGGGATAATCATGTCGCCTCCCTTCTCTATCCTGGCCAACCAATAGGGGAATCTATCTGTCGGGTCTCCAGGACCGACAATTAAGGTAGGCCTAACGATAATCGATCTCTCCTTTCCAAAAGTATCAATGGTAGCTACCTCAGAGGTGGCCTTCATCACCCCGTAGGCATAGGTCTGCTTCTCCTGCTCGTTCGCATCCGCTGGGATTTCCGTCACTAGCGGTCGATCTTCAGAGAAATCATCCCCGGTGAAAGGATAAAAGACGCTTATGGAAGAGGTATACATATAATAGTCGACATGATCAACCAATAACTTGGCCGTATCTTCTGTCCACTTGGTGCGGCGACCAGAGTTGTCAATCACTACATCCCACTTTCTATTCTTGAGGGCTTCTAAATTATCTTGTCTATCCCCAATGAGTTGTTCTACTTTTGAAAATACTTCCGGATGAATTTTGGGAATGGTCTTTCCTCTAGTGAAAGTGGAAATCTCGTGTCCACGTTTCAAGGCATAGGCGATTTGATGTGGACCTAAAAAACTCGTACCACCTAGAATAAGAATCTTAAGTTTCTTATCACTCTTTTCAACATTGATGAGATTTGCTGCTGGGTTAGCTTTGGCAAGCGATGCTAGCCCTAGGGCCAGACTAGTTCCTAAAAATTTTCTTCTACTTTTTTCCATAGAAGAAAGGTAATAAAAAGGTCAGATAAAATTAAACAGATCGTATTCAACTAGTTAGCGGGTGCCCAGCTTTCGCCAAACACCCGCTACGATCATTCTCCCAATTTATTTGAACAGATCTACCATTTCTAGGTACGAGTACCTATTGGTTTTCTAAATCGTCCCTTCAGCAAATTCAATCTGCTGAGGGTTTTCGAAGAAGGAAGTCAAATAGTCAATCATCTTACGTCTGGAACCAGGTCTTAGCTGTTTGCAGTTGCGAATCACATTCACCAAATCCTGTTTCTTGGCTACGAAATTGTCAATAACCGGTTGCAAGACATTCGTTTCCTCCTTAAATCCCCGATACAGCCTGCCATAATGGTAATCTCCGGAATTGTCTTCTTTTGGAGCAGCATAAGGAGCATCAACAATCACTGCGAAGTCAAAATCATAGGGCACCGGAATGACCTTATTACCTCTATTGAAATACTTCACATTTTTAGAAAATGTTAGCCCCCAATCCGTATTGCCAATCATATATTGGAATAATGCCGTGGTCTGTAGATAATAAGGGTCAAACTGCTCCTTTTCTAGAATGCGTTTCTGATCAGAACCGGAAGAGCCCGTTCTTGCCCGCAATTCAGCTGTATCCTCAATGATAAAGCCGAGCTGCGACTTTGTTTCTCCGGTATTGATATCCTTGAAGTTAATTTTCAACAATTGGACCCTAAAGCTGATGTCACTCAATTCGTTGTATAACTTGTAGGCAAGGTATTCTCGTACTAAGGTCTCTCTTGCCTTTATATCATCCGACATGCAATAGGTCACCAACTTGAAATCGTCAAACGGAAGTAGTCCCTTCTTCGCCAAATCCTTCTTCCGGAAATCAATTCTTAAGGGAGGCATTTCATCACAATGTATTCTACGGAAGGCTCCTCTAAGGCTAATATTTACCGTCCAATCTTGTTGATATCCATGCTCATCCCGAAAACTAAGTGTTCCAGGATAATCCTTGTTATCACGTCGATTCTCATTGACTGCCGTCATATCGTAACTAAGGTCTACTTTCACGACTTCAGCATAGCTCAATACATCGAAAATGGTGCTTTGCTCTTCGTTTGTAGCCGCCAAATTTATACTGATGAGGCTAAAAAAGAAGTACGAAAAGACTATATTATTCCATTGCTTTTTTTGGGTAGTCATCTCTCTTTTATTTTGGTTGAACTTTTACCATTTCAACCTCAATTGCAGAACTTTGTTTTGTCAAAAAAGGACAGAAATGGCCTAGATAACTAGCTACTTCTCAAAACTTTACACTTGCAGTACTCCAATCAACACGATTTTCTATGGCACACACCAATAATGGAGCGAATACCACCTCATAAATCCCGCACAAGAAGCAAATAATGTTTGTTTTGGCAACTATTTGTCATTTCAAGACATTAGGAACGAAAATCTTTGGGTTCTGCATAAATTATTCTAAGACGTTAAGTTTCAATATCGTATTAGCAAAGAGCATGTCAAGGTGAAACCAAGCTCGTTATAAGGATTCGGAGCAATCATTTAAGCCTCGAGATGTTCTCTGGTGGATAAAACAGATTTGACATTATGATAAGCGGTCTTCCATTTCTTGGTCTGCTTGAAATAGACATTTTCAGCATCCTCCTGGTCAATATTGAAATCCATATCCATCTTTTCAAATGATTCCTCACACTTGGGTAATCACTTTAAATATCCCAATAAATGCACTTCTAAGGAAGATTCCTGGACAGAACAGCTAGGGTAAAATAGAACTTAATCCTATTTTGCTTAAGGATATCCAATACAAGCCAACCGAAAGATATTACCATGCGAAAAACCTATCATCTCCCATTTCTAATCCTGCTGAGCTTATTCCAAGCTTGCCAACCCCAAAATACCACAACCACTAAGGAGGATATAGCCTTCCCAAATCGCCCCAACATCATCCTGATGGTGGCGGACGATCACGGGAAAGATGCCATCGGCTGTTATGGAAACCCGATGATCAAAACGCCAAACTTAGATCGACTAGCGCAAAAGAGCACTCGCTTTGATCGGGCATTCTGTACCACCGCCAGCTGCAGCGCCAGTCGTTCTGTTATCTTAACGGGACTTCATAATCATGCCAATGGGCATTATGGTCACATGCATTCCTACCACCACTTTAGTGCCTACGATAACATCAAGAGCTTGCCCATTTTATTGGAAGAAGCCGGGTATCGGACGGGACATGTTGGCAAATTTCATGTAGCACCGGAGCCAGTGTTTCGATTTCAAAATCGCTTTAAGGCGAATTCTCGGAGTACAGTAGAAATGGCAGAAGCCACCGAAGATTTTATCAAAAAAAATCATGCAGATCCCTTTTTCCTGTTTTTTTGCTTTTCTGACCCACATCGTGGCAATGGTTTCGCGGAGGAGTTACCGCACCAACCTGATCGATTTGGTAATATTCTGAAAGGATACCCCAAGGTAGTTGAAGAAAAGTATGATCCCAACACCGTCATTGTTCCTCCTTTTCTTTCGGATACCCCCGAAACTAGGGCCGAAATTGCACAATACTACCAATCCATCTCTCGCCTAGATAAAGGAGTGGGAAAGTTGCTGGACTATTTGGAAGACAGCAACAAGATGGACAATACGATGATCATCTATATATCGGATAATGGTATGGCCTTCCCAGGTGCAAAAACCACCCTGTACGAAGCAGGCATGCAATTACCCCTGATTGCAAAAATGCCCAATCAACAAAGTGAACGAGTAAGTAAGGAGATGGTGAGCTGGGTTGACCTCACACCAACGATCTTAGATGTGGCAGGGGCACTTCAAACTGATTCTATATTTCATGGACAATCTTTCGTTCCTGCTATTGAGGGAGGAGAACTAGGTCGTGATGAGATATATGCTTCGCATACTTTCCATGAAGTGACCATGTATTACCCTATGCGAGTCGTTCGAGAAGAAAAGTACAAGCTAATCATGAACTTAGCCAACGGACTAGAATATCCTTTTGCCTCCGATCTCTACGCTTCTAAAACCTGGCAAAGTGTACTGAGTAATAAGCTTGGCGTACTAGGCGCTAAACCCATCGATGAATTTTTACACCGAAATAGGTTCGAACTGTATGATATTGAAGCCGACCCCAATGAGACCGTAAATTTGGCGCTGGATCCAAACTACAAAGAAATCCTGGGTGGGTTACAAAGAAAAGTTCATGCCTTTCAACAGCAGACCAAAGATCCCTGGGTCTATAAATGGGAGTATGAATAAAGGCTCAACTTTTCCGTTTAGGAAATACGTGGTGTGAGTCTGCCCATTCTTGCCATTTTAATTGGAGTTCTTCTAAGAGTTGCGGCTGGTCTGTCGCAAGATTGTGTTGCTCTGTTCGATCTGTTTTCAAATTGAACAGTTCCCAGCTTTCGTCTCGTAAATCAAGCACGGCCTTCCAATTGCCTTTTCGAACAGCGCCATAACTTTGGTGTTCCCAAAACCAATATTCGGGATCAGCTCTCTCCCCTACTCTCATCACTTCAGCTAGACTCCGGCCCACCATAGGTTGGATTTCTTCATTGTCATGAAAACGACTGGGGTAAGTGCTGCCACTTAATTCTACCAGGGTGGGCATAATGTCCGTAATGTGGCCGAAGCTTTTCGTTAGCCCTCCTTTGCTAGCCATAGGATAAGCTGGATAGTGTACAATCAGCGGTGTAGCTAGTCCTCCTTCATAAGGCTTCACTTTGTACTCATAAAATGGAGTATTGGAGGCATTCGCCCAACCGATACCGTAAGAAACCGCACCGCCGTAGTTGGGATCATTGATCAAAGCAAAAGACTTACTTCCTAATTCATCATAAGTTTCTGCACAGGCTCCGTTATCCGCCAAAAAGATAATCAGTGTATTCTCATACTCACCGATTGATTTCAAATAACCTACTAGCTTTCCAATGTTATAGTCTACGGCATATACTTGAGCGGCATAAACTGCCATGCGATA
>CAJXPD010000046.1 GCA_913057785.1 uncultured Lewinella sp.
AGGGCTTACCAGAACTTCAACACCCTGATAATGTGATCGAAATTCATCGGTCCGATCGCTTAACGAACCATTATCAACCAGCCAAGTCTCCACCGGCGTGTAGTCGATCTTCTGGAGTGACTCCAAGAAATCGAAGGTCAACTCAGCTTGTCTGAAATTGACCGATATGATGGAAACCAAAGGGCTGCTATTTGGCGAATCCTGGCTCACTACTTGTTGCTTTTTCTGCCGATCACTTGGATCGTGTTGCCTCCCTTACGATGTGCAAAAAGCATGTCAACCCGTACCATCAACTTGGCTAGGGGTAGGCAAAGCAATTGCAAAACAGGGCCAGCTTTATGCGATAAATAACCCAATTCCCATCCCAAACGGCTCCACCATCCATCTCCATAGGCTTGGTAAACAACTTCAAACCCTTCTTTCTCCATTCGTCCACTTAATCCTTCGAGATCGTAGACCTGACCGATATGTTCATCCTCCAGCCAATCGTGATGTTCTTCAAACCAGGATTCAGGCAATATGGTTAGTTGATCACGATTTGGAATTTTCACCAATAGATGTCCCCCTGGACGCAATTTTTCATACGCCTGTGCAAAGGGCATCTCTTCTTCCTTAATATGTTCAAAAACATCTACTGAAAAGATGAAATCATAAGAGTCATTAGATGCTTCTAAGGTGTCGATTGGGCCAATGTGGGTTTGCAAATTCTGGAAGCCATTCTTGCGGGCCAATCTTTCAATATCCTGTACAGATTTAGCATTGAGATCCAAGGCGGTAACCTCGGCTTCAGGAAAAGCCTCTGCCATCATGAAAGCATACTCTCCGTAACCACAACCCAAGTCCATGATCTTGGTCAGTTGATCACCTGGAATTTCTTCTAGTAATCGCTTAAAGGTCAGGGCTCGTGCATAATTACCCACCAAAGTATAGCCGAAAATCCGGCGTATGATTCGAGCTAAAGTTGGATACTTGCGCATCCGTCCGCTCATTTGATCCTGCATTCTTCCAAAGACTATGTTCATCGTACTATGTTTCAGAGGTTTTGCATTCTTAATTCGGTTATAGGTTGCTTATAAAAGATCAGGAACCTCCTCCAAATTTCTGACTGACGGATAGGGATTATTCTAGCTATAAATAGCTGCCCAGCGATCACAAAACTCCACAGGGAGATCAGCGTGGCAAAGGCGGCTCCACGTATACCCCATACTTGAATAAATATTCCATTTAGGATGATGTTTAACAACAATCCAATCAGCAGAAAGTAGAAGTTTAGCTTGGGCTTTCCAATGGCATCCAGCGTAATGCCGAACAAACGCCCCCAAGGCTTAACTAAGACCGCAATCACAAGGATGCTTAGCACAGGAGCGGCCTCCAGATATTGTTTTCCCGCAACCACTTGAATAATGAGTTGTGGAAAGAAAAATACGATTCCAACAATGGGGATGGTTAGCGCCAAGAGATAGCCCACTGAACGTTCGTACAAGGCCCCTACCTTAAAGTATCCTTGTTCATGCCCGACCTGAGCCAGACGCGGATAGATAGCCTGTGAAATACCAGACATCGGCACTTCCATGTAATTAGTTATCCGTGTAGCAACATTGTATAGCCCGACCGCCACCGGATTCATAAAAAAGGCAAGCATCAAGAGATCAACCTTATTAAAAAACATGGAACTGAAATTGGTCCCCAACACAAATTTTCCAAAATGGAAGATCTTGTAAATCCATTCTTTACTCAGCTCACCAAAACGCAATACAGATCTTCGATAAACTCCAAAAACCAATAAAGAAGGAATAGCAGCTAGCAACTGAAGCAACGGCAAATATTGGAGCTCTACTGTTCCCATACTCCACCAAAGCCAAGCGATTGCGAGAATAAAGCTGATACCATAGAGCAGTTTTGACCAAAAAATCCCTTTAAAATCCTGTTGGCCCATATGCGCAGTGTCAAAATAACGTGCTGTTCCATGCACTAAAGCGATGATAGGATACCAGATCATTAGCGCTGGCAGTTCAGGTGCTGACCATAAAACAGCCAACGGATAACTTAGGGCAATGAGCATTATCGATAGGACAAGGGTACAAAGGGTATTTAAGATTAAGCCAGCGGTTAATATTTTAGATTGCTCTCCTTCTAATTCGACATAAAACTTGACCACTGCATTTTGGGTCAGGCCAATTCTACCCATTTCTGCGAAGCTGGTAGGGGTTAAAAACAGTACCCAAACACCAAAATCGTAGGGAGACATAGCCCTTACCAACAACAAAAAGCTAACAAACGCCAGGCCCAACTGGGCGGCGTAACCCAATAAGGAATAACTGCTAGATTTTAGAAGAGAGGATTGACCCATTGCTACCCTACTTATCTGACTTTTGACGGGCAACCCTGGCACTTAGCAAACCAGCCATCAGTCCCATAGCAAAAAAACTTAAAATGATACCCCATGGCATTCCTGATCCAAGCATAGTCTAAATCATTTTGTGGTTTCAATAGTCTCCCCGTGAGGAGTATGGATGAATTTCTTATTGGCCTTACCAATTCCCACCAAGGATCTCAGCGCAAATAGGAAGACCAGCGGTAGGCGAAGCAAAGCATCTATATATGGCCGTTGCCAACTATAAGCCGGCATAGCAATCAAAAAGGAAATGATATTAAAGAAAAGTACTACAGCAAAGCCAATACTCAGCTCCGTATACCCTAGGAACCAACATAAGATTCCCCCTATGGCCAAAATACCGGGCGTGATTAAACGAGGAGGCAATAGCATTTGCGTAGCCTTATTGAGATAATCGATGTTTCCGGTCTTAAGGAAAGTACCCAAGGCATGTGGAAAGAACTTTCTCGCATAGTGGAATTGGGCAGCAATCCATCGGCTTCGTTGTCTACTAAAATGCTCCGGCTTGCTCACCTTTTCATCATAGATGTTAGCCTGTTCGGTATAGTAAATCCGTTCACCCTGGTTAGTTAAAGAAAGTTCTAGTGCTTTATCAAAACCACCAATGGCATCAATTTCTGGCATTACTCTCCGGAAGAGCTTAGCATCAAAGGCCATTCCTGATCCCGCTAGACGCGCCGATAGACCAAACTCCATTTGGCCTTTGCACAAAATATGGTTATTCACAGCCTCACTTATCCCATCCAAAACGGCCATAGAGGTATTGAAATTCTTGGCAGCTCGACAGGCTTGTACCACTCGATGTCCTAATTCAAACTCCCCATTGATCTGAGAAAGAAAGTTTGGTGACATAACATTATCTGCATCGAGGATAACAATGATATCAAAGGCGTTTTCTGGAATGACTTCCAAAGCCTTGTTGAGGGCTTTCGACTTGGTACTTTGTTCAAAGGAAACAGTGATGGTTTCCACTCCAGTTGCATCCAGCTGGGTTAGTGTTTGTTCTTGAAGGCTGTCCGCAAGAACAAACACTTCAAGCTTATTTCTAGGATAATCTTGTTGCAGTGCCTCTGCTGCTACCTCAACAATCACATTATCTTCCTTATAGGCTGGGATTAATACGGCAAGCGTTCGATGTTTCCCTACCGGTGGAAGTTCATTTTCTTTCCACAGAAGGCCTGCCAAGGAAAAGATTAGTTGATATATAACCCCCCAACCTAAATAACTCAGCACCAAGGCAAAAACACTCACCCCTATCCAGGTCATCATAAGGCTTCCTCTTTTTCTTTTGCAATCATCTTATCATACATTGGGCTCATGCAGATCAATGGAATGGCAATAGCCATGATAATTCCTGTCGGGAACTGACTATACACCTGATTTCCATAGCTAGCTACCAGGATTCCAAAAAAACCGGCCAATAGAGCCATGGCTCGATACCGTAAAGACGGGTCCTTTAAATGCCAGACAATACCGCATCCTTTTCCTAAAAAATAGCCCAACATGAGAACATGCAAGCAAATACCTACCAAACCAGTTTCTACCCAAATACGTACATAATAGCTGTCGGTTGGAGTCCTAGCCAAGAGCGAATTCGGATTGAATCGTTCACCCCAATAGGCGGAGGAACCAATCCCACCGCCGAACGGACGTGTGTATAAATACTGAGAAAAAGTTTGCTGATTTCTAAGGCGTGCTTGCAAGGAAGGATTATTCGCGTCAAGCGCTGTTCTAAGGCGAGCTACAGGTTGGAAGCTATGAAAAGCATAAGTATACTTTAAGCCGTAATAGGCCACCCCTAGCATAATTAGGCCTGCCATGAGAATTTTAATATTCTTGGAAAGGAACAAATACAGCACAGCCCCTCCTAATAGTACAGCAGCAGCGCCCCTGGTACCGGAGTACAGAAAGCCGACCAAAGTAATTGCTCCAACCAGCGCATAGATTATTCTAGTTTTCCAGGAGAATGGGCCTACGAAAAGTATCCCGCACATCAAGGCAACCATGGCCTGCGAGGCTCCAAATTGTCCGGCATCACTGTAAAAAGAAAAAACTCTTAGGACGCCATGCAATACATGTTCCTTGGCATGACCACCTTCCCAAAGCCAATACTCCTCTGCGGCATCCAGTCCCATAAATTGTTGTTTCAAGCCCCACAAAGCGCCTAAAACGGATATCCCCAAAATGATATTGACAAATTGCCGCATGTACTTGTGATGCCGCAGAAAGGCAAAAGCCAAGGTAAAACCTAACAGCTGATAAAACCCAATCCCTCTCATGGCATAACCCCAAGCAGAAACGCCAGGCATTTCCGGGTTTACTAGTTCCAGAATAATGTAGCCATACCAAACAATGGACCACCAAACGATATCATTGAAGAAGGGGCTCCAATCTCGGTCTTGGATTTTATGAAATAAAAGGCCGACCCAAGCTACTACCAAGATAATATCCACACTTAAACCCCAGGGATAAGCAATATACCGGCTGATCCCTAGGACCACGAATGAGGCCACCAAGGCGGTAAACACCCCGAAGCCAGGACTCAAAATAATCTTACCAAAGAATAAAATTATGAGTGGAACCATAGCAGCTACCAGGGCCCACTTCACGTCCAGCAGTCCGATCAAGCCACCAATCGCTGCTGCCATCAGTATGGGCAGCAAAACCAGTGGTTTTTCACGGAACACACTCGAACCTATATTTTTAGAAACTGATGTCATAATTTTCAGTTTTAGGGCTTGATGAAGGATTGATTCACCTTGCTTTAGCCTGAACTTTTGGTTCTGACTAGCGCTCCACAGGAATAGGGCTCCCCGATTTTACCGCCAATACTTGATCTAAAGCCACATCAAAAGCTTGAGCCCTAGCCGTCCAAGAATTGGATTGGGCGAAGGACTTTCTCTGCCGGACAGCAGTGGCGGAATTCTGCAGTAGTGCTTCCTGTATTGAATTGACAAACTCCTCTTTTGTCGTTCCCACAAAAGCTACACTTGCAAAATCACTTAAGTCGGCAAAGTCAGTACTCACGACGGGGGTGCCCATCGCCAAGTATTCATTGATCTTCAAGGGATAAATTCCTGCCGTCAACTCATTTTTCTTGAAAGGAATTAAGCCTACATCAAAGCCAGCTACAATGGCACCAAGGTCCTCAAGCGGACGAGGTCCTGAGACTATCACATTTGGATATCGTCTAAGCTCTGCCGCCAACTCTGGAAGCACAATCCTACCTACGAACTGGAATTCCCAAACCGGAAAAGTTTTGATCACATGTGTGAGCAGAGAAATATCTACACGCTCATCTAATGACCCTAAATAACCGATTCTAGGTCTCCTCTTGGCAGACCTAGGAATATCCCCTTTGAATAAAGTCAAGGAGACTCCATTTTTGACCATCACACAATTGGAAGTATTGGGTGTTTTGGTCTGTAATAATCCAGTTGAAGTCACAATAGTGAGGTCAACCTCAACCAGGAACCTCTGTTCGTGGCGTGCCCCATGCTTGCTAATCCACTGTGCTGCACTGATTTCGTCGTAGCAATAGTAGATCAGGCATCGCTCTCCTAACTTGTTCAGCAGCGCGTTTCCGAGGGCTGGGTTGAAAGCATTGATCACAATTGGGCGTTCAAACTGTAGATCGGTCATGGCTTTCAGAATTGCCCTTTGGGCCACGCTACCATTAAAGTCCAGCAAGCGATCATAATGGCGGGTTGAGGACATCCAATTGGCTGGGATGAATGGCGGCAAGGTCAACAAATGAATCATTTGTCCTTCGGAAAGCTGCTTGCTCCTCAGTCGAGGCTGCAGTCCCAGAACCCTAGGAATTGAAGCGGTATTTTCACGTCCTAAGATTCTAAAAACCAGATCTTTCCAGGTGTAGGGGTAATCTACATATAGAACTTCATGCGTCTTTGCCAATTCGGACATTAGAGACACCGTTGACTTCATATAGTCACCCTCCCACTTTGGAAAACCAATACAGACGATCTGTTTTTTCCTTGCCATCTATTCCTATCTATCAGTTAGAATGGGATAGGCTCCCGTCCCTTCTTCTTTAACATCTTGTGAACGAAGTGTAGAAGTGCTGCCGACAAAATCTCTAATGATCTCTTTGTGAGCACCATTCAAGACTACCTTCACCGGACAGGAGGCCGCCTTTTCAAGGCTATCAATTGCCTTCTGATCTCCGGCTTCCCAAGTTCGGTTAGCTCTGCAAGTCAACAGAATCAGGTCAAACTGATTGATCAATCCAACAGGATATTGGCCCGTCAACATCGCTGGTGAATCCATGACTACATAGTCGAAGTCTGCCAATCCAGCTTCTCCGCCCGGGTTCTCCCAAATCAATTGCTCAATCGACGTTTTATTACTTAGTTCAGCATTTACCCGGTACGCATGATTGTCTGGATGCGTATTATCTCGTCCTTCCTCGAAAGGAAATAAATGTAATACTCGACTATTCCCAGCTCGTAAACCGGCCACAACCTGATTACTAATCAGGGTTTTGCCTTCTCCCGGTCTGGTGCTGCCGATATAGATCATTTTAGGTTTTTCCTCTTTCGCCAAAGTTTCCAGTTTGACTTGCTGCAAGAGCAAGGCCAAGGATTGCTTTGCCAAGGCTTCATTCTTTTTTGACCCTTTGACAATGGCGAAATCAGGAAGGACCCCACTAGTACTGAGCCCAGTTACTTCGGACACCGCATCGGGAGATTTGAGTCGCTCATCCATATACCCTCTGGCAATCAATAATGATAAGGTGGTGAAGACACCTCCAAGGCATCCGAGGATAATCAGTAGTAGTCTGCGGCTATCTCCTTTTTCTAGAGGGAAGTAAGGAGCGTCTAATACTTTCAGGTTGGTAGCCATCAAAGTATTTTGCATGTGCAACATCGCTTGATTGTAGCTATGCAAATTTTCCAAATAGGCATCTTCCGCCAATTGTATCTCCCTTTCGATCTTGGTCAATTGAGACCCCCATGGTGCAAACTTTCCATAGATCTCCTCAAACTCTCCTTGGCGGTTTTTAATCACATCCAAACGAGCCTGTGATTCCTCCCGTTCAACCATGGTTCGGAGCCATTGATCAAGCAGGTTTTTAGTCGCAATACCATCAGGTGTTTGATCAAACTTAAAGGCCTCTTGCGCATAGGTAGTAATTTCCCTTTTCAACGCTTGTTGACGTTCCAGAAGTTTAGGTACTTCCTGATTATATTCCTCCATATTCTTGGCTTCGCCAGACATGATTTCATACTTGGCCAACTGCTGGGTCACTTCGGACAATTCCTGCCGCTGTTGAAGCAAGCCATCTCGCAATTCAGCCAATCTTGCTCTATTTCCTAACTGTTCCTCTAAGCTACTCAAAGTCGCCTGTGTGCTCTGGAGCTTCATATTCTCGGTAAAAAACACTTCGTCCAACTCTTCCTTCTGGAAAGTGATGGCCTTGGTTTGCTCGTTGTAGTTAATGATTTTGTTATTAATCCGGAAGTTGAGCAAAGTCTGTTCTGCCTGTTTGAGATGCTCTGAAGATTCCTGCGTTGCGGCTGCAAAGTAATCTACCACATCAGAGGATTGCACCTTCTTTAAATCGGCATGTTTACCCATGAAAATATTGATCAGATAATTCAAGGACTGCTGACAGATCGCTGGATCTGTAGTAGAATAAATGAATTGGATCAAATCACTATTTCCACGGCGATAAACCTTAAGCTCCGCCTGTAGGTATTCGATACCAAAGTATTCCTCATCGGAATAGATAACTTCCTGGATAACATTGGGTTCTCCAGCCTCGCGCATAGCTACCAGGTTTTCGAAGGTGGCTTCTTCGGAGGTATCAACGACAATCTGTCGCCTCACTTGATCCGGAACCATCTCTCTAATATCTGCAAGGTTTTCGGCACTTACCCATTTCCGGTCAGGACCGTCCAACGTCAAATACTTAGCTAGAAGTCTACTGGCTAATTCTTCCATCGTTTCGTAACCCGTGGCGAGACTAATGAGTTTTTCCATTTCATTTTGGAAATAATCCCTATCCACCCGATTGGTAGCTGCCGGGTCATTGATGGAAATGGCAGAAATTGCGCCGGTACTCAACACGGCTTTTGAGGTATATTTTTGCTTGCTATCGGCAGTGAGGAAGTACACCGCTGTAGCGGCCAATAATCCGGTTAGGATAATCAACCAAGCATTTTTTTTCACTAAACGAAAAAGTTCGTTGGCTTTCATAATTAAATGATTGGAGTCAACAAATAGATGATCATAGGGGGAAAGCAGAATTCATCAGTTCAAAACGATTCTGCATTAGTTTGCGCGGATGTCCTTGCCGACGGTCTCTCCTAGAATTTGGAAAGCCAAGCGTGCGCCCATTTTAGTTTCTTCGAGTACAGCCTCTGCCTTGTTGCGAAGGCTGATGGCATCTGTATATTCCTCTAATGTCATATTTCCTTCTCTGAAGTACTTTTCAGCGGATTCTGCTGAGACCTTGTGAAAATCTAGGTCTTTCGATCGCACTTCGATCAGTTTCACTTTTAACTGTAGTTCGTGATATTGGCGGATTACCAGTTCGCGTACCCGCATTTCTCGATCTTGGTGCACCAGTTTTTCTTGTTCCAACTGGTTGCTCAGTAAGGCCTTTCTATCCGACTTGGTCATAAAATCACCGAGTGGCAGTCGAAAATGCAAGCCAATGCTGTAGAAAGTGTTTTCTCTGGTGATGGTCCGAAAGTCAATCTCATTGACAGACTGTAAATCATCAATGAAGCGAATATTTCCAACTTGAGCAGTACCAATGGCTGCTATATAGTTGGTCCATTCTCGATCAAGGATTCGAATCTTGTGAGAAATGTTGTCCACATTCAAAGCCTGAACTTTCAATAGTGGCGAGTTTTCTAGCGCATCCGCAATTAGGTTTTCTAATGGACGGACGGCAAAGACGTCTTGATCAATAACAACCAAGGTTGTCTCATCTGTGGTAGTTTCCTGCATTTCCCCATCTTCAGCCATTGCCGCATCTTGGCAAAGCCCAAGCAGTGGTAGACTGAAGAGCAATAAGCAAGCTAATAGCTTACCGACTTGGGGTTGGTGTAATAGGCTCATGGTTCTACTTTTTTTAGTATTAATGAATTGCGTCTGGCATTGGACCACCAAGCGGAAAGCTTTTTGGGCCAGTTCTTATCCATACAAGGCTTTTCCAAGAGGAGGTACCCAAATACGGAGAAGGCCAGAATGATGGGGGTCATTAATAGAAATTGTAGTAATAGATTTATGCTAAATATATTAGTGAATGCTATGTGCTTAGTAACTCGGATTAAGCCTTCTACCAAGGGTAAATGAATGAGGTAGATGGTGTAACACATGCCGCCAATGGCTGTGATCCAACGATTCCGAAGAAAGAAAAGACTGATTCGACCGTGATAGGCTGTAAGGAAGAAGATGACCATGCTAGCGGTAAAAACTAGATTCTTCATCCATTCTTCTGACCAACTAAAAGCCAAGACCAAAAAGCTGGTCACTGCCAAACCATCGAAGAACCAGTGACTGGTCCTAGGCCTACGCTTGGACTCTGTCAGGTACAAATCTGCCAGGAAAAAGCCTACCAGGAAATGCTGTAGTTGGCAAAGGATAGAAAGCTTTGCTGCAGATTGGTACCAGCCCAATTGATGCTGGATTCCAATCAAAATCAGGATCGCTCCCAGCAGTGTCAGTCTTCTCAGCCATTTTAGGCGTATCGAAAAGAACAAGAAAGTCAAAATGGGAGCTAAGAGATAGAATTGTATCTCAATTTCTAGGGACCATGCCACGGGGTTGATTATAGAGTACTCTCCATAAATGGCGTTGTGTAAATAAAACACCGAAGCTCCATAGTGTGCGAATAGCTCACCAAACCCGTAAGTCCCTTGAATCAAGAGGACCACGAAAAAAACAGTCATCCAAATGATGTAGGGCGGTTCCAATCGCGTTACTCTACGCCAGAAGTAAGACTTCAATGAAACTTTCTTCCCATCTTGCAGCCAATATTTGGCAAAGGGTAGAGATAATATAAAGCCACTAATAGCGAAAAATATATAGACGCCAATGGTGCCCCTACTTGCCAAAAAAGCCACTGAATCTTGCTTGATGGGCTGAGCCCACTGGATCTCTGAAAATCGTTGTACTCTTTCACTGATGTGTTGAATTACCACGGGTAGGATCGCTACAAAGCGGAAACCGTCCACTTCGGGGATGAAGCGCCCCGAGCTCGTAATTCTGGACAGTCTTGAAGGTATGTCTTGCAGTTTCCTCATGGAATTATAATTACACCTCACCAAAGTAAGTCTTATAGAAGGCGAGCGAATTCCTTTTTCGATATTCGGTTAGGAAATCGGGTTAGTTGACCATATACTGGGGACGAGATAAATCCGCCTAAAATCCCCATTTAACCGCCAGTATGTACCAACTATCCCGAAAAGCGACACATCTAACTAATTTCCTAATACATCGTACAGGCGGATGCTATTTTTGGGGCAAAGCCGATAAGGATGCAACAGAAATTATTATTTATCGACGATAGTGAAATGATGAGAGTCTTCCTTTCCAATTTCTTTGGGCAACACTATGTTGTGGAAGTAGCAGAAACGGCCGAAAAAGCGTGGAATTGGTTAGATCAGGGTAATTTCCCCTCCCTAATTGTCCTGGACCTCAAAATGCCGGGCATGTCTGGTTATGAGTTCTTAAATCACCTCAAGTATTCTGTTTTATTTCACGATATCCCGGTCATCATTCTATCCAGTATCGACAATAGCAAGGAACGGATTAAATGCTTGGAATCAGGTGCCGCTGATTACATCATCAAGCCGTTCAATCCCCAAGAACTAGCCATTAGAATCAAATACCATTTGGGGTTGAGTAAAGTATAAACATGAAAAACATCGCCTGTATCGGCAAGGATCCCTTCTATATCAAGGAAGAGGGATTGGTGGTCAACGCTAGTTTCTCATTTTTTAGACTTGGAAGCGCATTTTATGAGTACATCTGCAGTTCTAATGGACTGCCAGATCTTATTTTATTTGAACTTTCACACGAGACCCGAGATGACTTCATGCAGTTGAGATATCTGTTATTAAAGGAACCTCAATTTACTTCGATTCCGTTCATTGTCATCTCTTCCTATCCCTCCCTACAACTCCTTCAGCTCTCGAAAAAATTCCAAATTAAAGATTACTATATCTTCCCGGCTATGTTGGGTGGTTTGGAAAAAAGAATTCTACAACTTCTCTCTGATAACCATCCAACTACGGAGGCAGCCCAAAGACCGACTCTAGCTGCTCAAGCCATTACTGAAATGAAATTTAAGCTTCCTCTATGGAAACGCATTTTTGATATTACCGGAGCCAGTTTACTGATACTTTTGAGTAGTCCGATTTTGTTCCTCGTTGGCATTTTGATCAAATTGGAATCTCGAGGACCCGTTTTCTATATTTCTAAAAGAGCAGGACAAGGATTTCGGGTGTTTGACTTCTACAAATTTAGATCAATGCGTACGGATGCCGATCTAAAACTAGTGGATCTCAAGGATCAAAACCATTACTTTTCTGCCGCTGCGGTTGATGCAAAAGTAGGACAGGTACCCCAAGCAGTAGGTACCATCCTAATGATGGATCACGGTCCAGTGGACGAAGATAAATTCATCCAAGAACGGGATGCAACAGACGGACAGACCTTCTTCAAGATCAAGAATGACCCTCGGATCACGCGTATTGGTAAGATTATCCGTGCGACCAGTATTGACGAAATGCCTCAATTGATCAATGTCCTGAAAGGTGACATGTCTCTGGTTGGAAACCGTCCATTACCCCTGTACGAAGCAGAAAGGCTCACTTCAGACGAGTGGATTGAGCGATTCTCCGCACCTGCAGGTATCACCGGGCTTTGGCAAGTCAGCAAAGGAAAGAATTCAGCTGAAACAGAGGAAGAGCGAAAGCAATTAGATATTACTTACGCCAAAAAATATAACTTCTGGCTGGATATGAAGATTTTGTTACTCACCTTGCCCGCCGCCTTCCAGCGAGCGGATTCTTAGTGAAAGGTTGCTTATCCAAAGTCCGATAATGACTCAATAACATTGACAATTGCGTATGGTCAAAGCTACAGGCGTGAATATGACTTAATAGGCTAGCCGCCGCCTCTCCTACTGGAACATTGGGATAGTAGTTATCTCTGGTGAAATGCACATACTTCATTAGCATAAAGGCATTGAACCATTTGTAGAAACGGGCAACAAAGGCTTTCCTTGAGGCGGTATGCGAACGAATCTCTTCCCATTTCGACACGTAATCCAATTGCGAAAGAAATCCTTGCACACTATCTGGTAATTCAGCAACTATACGCTCATACTCGGTAGGCTCTGCTTGAAAAAGTGAGGGAACCCGGTCAAAGAGCGTTTTCAAATCCAGAAAAGAGGAAAGGTGATAGCTCTCATAGCCTCCCTTGGCAGAGATAATTTCGTTAACCGCTCGGCCTGTTCCAAAAGGAACCCGATGTGAGGGTCTTGGAGAGGGTAACACTTTAGTGGATAAACATTCACTGAACTGGCCCAGCGAAATAAACTTATGCAAGAAGTAGAAATCCTCCCCAGCTTTCCGCTTATTCATCCCCCCTTGTTGTTGATAGGCCATGACGCGTACCGCCATACTAGATCCCACCGTATGATAGGCATGTGGGAAGCCTGCCAATCTTTGTGCCTGAATATAATAGCGCAAGTGAAGTTCATAAGGAACAATGGCTTCATAGACCGCATCATCATGCTCCACACCATGGAGAGGATGTTCAAAATAAATACTACACGCTGGAGTCTTGGGATGAGCCTTGAAGTGTTCCTCCAGAGCCAGGAAGTAATTGGATTCACATCGGCTATCTGCATCGAAACAAACAATGACTCCCTTCTTATTTCTGATTTTCATCAAACGCCAACAAGCTTCATCCATTCCGATCTTCCGCGCCAGACCAACGCCGGCACTCTTCGAGGGCAGATCCGGAACATAGAGAATATGAAACTTGAGACGGTGTTTATTGTTCTTTTTTGCCCAGACCAGCGCCTTCAAATAAATCTCCTGATTTCGGTCCCTAACTGCTTGAGAGGATTGCTCACTATTATTGATTACCACTATTACTTCGACATCACACAATGGCAAAGTGCACCTCGACAAATTCATGAGACTAAGTAAAAGAAAGGGCTCATCATAAGCAGGGATCACCACTACCATCCCCAAATTAAGGGAAGGTTTTCTGAAGATCAGCGGTGCAAACAAGGTGCGTTGTTGTAGATACTGGTTCACTGCGCCAAACTTAGTGAACAAATTTTATATTTGCGCTGGAATCCAATGCTGAATTAACTACAAGCGTTTTTAAATGGGGATCATTAGAAAAATTACATTTCCTGGCTTATTGCTGCTGCTGTGGATACTCTCCATTGCGGTTGTCAATCCAGTGGGTGATTTTCCCTTGAACGACGATTGGGCTTTTGCTGAAGGTGTTTACAGTATTGTGCAAACCGGCGCCCTCATACCAAGCGATTGGCCGGCCATGACATTGGTTGCACAATTGTACTGGGGAGCCTTATTTTGCAAGGTCTTCGGTCTATCTTTCACCGTCCTGCGCTGGTGTACCTTGTTAAGTAGTCTCGTCGGCGCAATCAGTTTCTATTTGTTGGGTTGTGAAATTTCCAAACGTCGTTCGGTAGTGGCCTTCGCCTCCTTGGTCCTGTTTTTCAATCCCCTGTTCTTCTCGCTATCCTTTACATTTATGACGGATGTGCACTTCCTTTCTGCCATCCTTTTAGCTTTCCTTTTCTTTAGTAGAGATATTAAATCCCCAAATATCGGGTATTGGTTGCTTGGAACCTTCTTCTCGATTGTTGCGACTTTAATCCGGCAGCCTGGCTTGATGATTCCCTTGACTTTTGCTATAGTCTCCTTAATAGCAAGGCCTTGGAGTACCAGGAAGATAGTTAAAGGAAACATTCCCTTACTGCTGAGCTTGATCAGTTACCTGATCTATATGCGCTGGTTAAATGCGGGTAATGAGGCGGTCCAGACCGTTCACATCATGGATCACTTGATTCGGGGGATATTACAGAATGATCTAGCTTATTTCCTCGAAAGGACAGTTTTAATCTTGCTTTACGTTGGGCTTTTTACCTTACCCTTCGTTTTATATACTCTCCCCGCCATTTCCTGGAGCGGGTTGAAACGGAATAGCTTGAAGGTGTCCCTAGGTCTTGCGATCATCCTCATCCTATACCTGGGAAGTAGCTCCTTTCCGTTCGGGAACGTCTTTTACAATTTAGGCCTGGGGCCGAAAATTTTGAAAGACACTTACTGGGGGAGCAACATACACCCGGAGCTAGCAAATGAAAGCTGGCAAGCATTGATTTTTCCCAGCGGCCTCATTACTGCCATTCTGCTGCTTGGCTTGCCGTTGCGGAGGGGCGTGTGGAAACAGCTTTTTGCCAACGGACCTTTGCAGGCGGAGCGTTTAATTCGGTTCGGCATTTTTTTGGTCCTGCTTATTTACACTGGTTTTTTAATTATCGGTCCTTATTTATTTGATCGATATACCTTGCCCTTAATCGCCTTCGCGCTCCTGTTTTTCCTTCCTTTCACCAAGCGCTTTCCGCAAAAGGCAGCCAAATGGATGGCTTCAGTTTCGCTCTTAATATACCTACTGTTTAGTCTGCTTGGCACTCAACACTACCTGTCCTGGAATCGAACGCGTTGGCAAGCCTTAGAAGAATTAATGACTAAGCAAGGAATTGATGCCTCCAGGATCGATGGAGGGTTTGAATTCAACACCTGGTTAAAAACTGGTCCTTACAATAAAGAAGATCGGTATGGCAAAAGTTGGTGGCGGGTAGCGGAAGATGAATATGTGCTGGGATTGGGCCGAATCCCAGATTTTGAGGTGAAGCAAATTTTACCCGTGAAGGCAGTTTGGCCCTTCGATCAAGATAGTATTTTTGTTCTCTGGCATAAGGTGGAAGGATTGGCTTTATACGAAGATTACCCGATCCGATGTGACGCTGAAAAGATCGCACCAGATCCACACTACTTTAGTTCAAATCTTCCTCAGATCAGATTTCATCACGATCTATCCCAATCTAACGAAAAAGCCCATCGTGGACAGTATAGTATGGCCCTAACGGAAGGCAAGGAGTACGGTTTTTCTACTACCTTAAAAGATATCCGGCCGGGGGATGAGTTGCGCATAAGGGTCTGGCGTTGGGATGAAACCAAAAGTGCTGGCTTAGCAATATCCAATCAAGGAGGTAAGAGTTTCTATATTTTCGAAAAAGCCAATGTAATCCAGGAAGAAGATGGTTGGCAACAACTAGAAATACTGGTGAAAATTCCTACGGATCCTGGTTTTGATCAAGTAGGAATTTACGTTTGGAACCCTGTAAAGGTAGACACTTGGTTTGATGATTTGGAAATCGACCGTAAACCAGGTACGGCCAATAAGGAGGTAGAAAATGAATAAGCCACCGGAGCATAAAGCCGTTCTGTTGGAAGCTCAATACTTACCTAATGTCCAGTATTTCAGCAAGTTGGTACAAATTCCAAGCTTAGTACTGGAAGCCCATGAAAATTATCAAAAGGGCAGTTATCGAAATCGCTGCCATATCGCAGGTGCCAATGGTTTAATGCGGCTTTCCATCCCTTTGCGGAAAGGCAAAAATGAGCAATTGTCTATCCAAAAAACGGAGATTTCTTATGATGAACCTTGGACCAGTCAACATTGGCATAGCATCCGATCTGCCTACGGCAATGCGCCCTATTTTCCATACTATCAAGATGAAATAGAAGCTCTCTTTCAAGATCGGCCCAAGTATCTGTTTGATTGGAATAAATCACTCCTCCAACTGATAATCGATCTCCTTCAACTGCCGGTAGAAATCAGCCTTAGTGAGGATTTTGCCAAGGCTGTTCCTGATGACACCCTGGATCTTCGCGGGCATATTCACCCAAAATCTCACCGCCAACGAGTTGATCGTAATTTCCAGCCCGTTCCTTATCCCCAGCTTTTTGAAGAAAGACATGGATTCTTACCCAATTTAAGTATCTTGGACCTACTCTTTTGTGCTGGTCCACAGGCCATTTTGCACTTAGAAGAGTCATATAAACCAGGAGAATAGTTGAGCGCTACACTTCTTCTATTTTCATAATCAAAGATAAGCTGGTGAACCAATTACTTAATCAAGAACTGAAGCCCCAACGGGCCCAGCTAGATGAAATTGCAAAGGATTTACACGGTCTCACAATACAAATCGGGCATAATGAGTTGACCGAGACCCTAAGTGAGCTGCGTAATCGCATCCACGAACCTTTCATGTTTGTGATTGTAGGAGAAGTTAAGGCTGGAAAATCAAGCTTCATCAATGCCTTATTGGATACGGGGAGAGAAATCACAAAAGTGGCGCCCCAGCCGATGACTGATACTATCCAGCAAATACTGTACGGCGAAAAGGAAGAAATAGTAAGTATTAATCCTTACCTCAAGCAAATTTTCCTGCCGGTTGAAATCCTACAAGAGATTGCTATCGTCGATACTCCTGGCACCAATACGATTGTAGAGCATCATCAAGAAATTACCGAGCGATTTATCCCTTCTTCCGACCTAATTGTCTTTGTTTTCGAAGCTAAGAATCCTTATCGGCAATCCGCCTGGGAATTCTTCGACTATATCAATGCAGAATGGCGTCGCAAGATCATCTTCATCCTTCAACAAAAAGATTTAATGAAGCCCGAGGATCTGAAGGTAAATGTACAAGGGGTGCTCGATCATGCCACGAAGAAAGGCATTGAAGAGCCATTGGTATTTGCCGTTTCAGCGCTGCAAGAAGAAGAGAATCATCCAGAAAGCGGCTTTGATGCAGTGCGAGGGTTTATTCGAGAAAATATCACCGGCGGCAAAGCCCCTGTCTTGAAGCTGCTGAACAGCATCGATACCCTACAGAATATCAATAGCCGTATTCGTAAAGGCCTTGATATTCGCAAACAGCAATGGGACTCTGACACTGCTTTTAGAGCAGATATTACCGACACCTTGGATTCACAGGAAGGTAAATCGCATAAGCAAGTGAATGTATTGGTTGAAAACCTGATCGCTGCCTATGATCGAATTACCAATAAAAAAGAACAGGAATTAAAAAGTGGGCTTTCTTTTCTAGGCCTGCTACGGCGTAGCTTTACCTCGATTTTCAATCGAAAGCAGTCGGTCAAGGATTGGCTAGAAGGCCTAGCAAAGGATCTAGAAACCAGCCTCAATCACGAACTTGAAGCAAAATTACAGGAAAGTGTGGTTGACCTCTCCGACAATGTGCAGCAAATGGCCAAGATCATTGATCTTAAGATTCGGAATAGCGAAACGATCTTGAAGAATGATCATGATCTGTTTAGTGATATCGCTGAAAAACGAAGCAATATCTTGAGAGATCTGCAAGATACCTTCCATGACTTTATTAGCAAGACAGAGAACTTTACCGATGAAAGTCTATTCCCCGATAAGAAAGCCATATCTCCTAACCTTGCTACTGGAAGTGGAGTTGCTGCTATTGGTGTGATCTTGATGACGGTAACCAATGGAATTGTATTTGACATCACGGGTGGAATCCTTACCACTATCGGCCTGCTTTTCGCCGGGGTATCCACCAGTGTGCAGAAACGGAAAATCTTCGCTGGTTTTCGAAATGAGATCAATAAAGGGAGAGAACGCATTGGTGAAGATGTAACAGAAAAACTAAGAACATACATCAGTCGATTAAAAGATAAAATAGATTTGAATTTCCATGAATTTGACGAGCTATTGGCTCAAGAAGAAAAGAATATAGAAGCCTTGTCAGCACAATGGGACTCCATCGATCAACGTCTTAAGGACATCCACCAAAACCTCCAGACAGTCAATGACGGATAGTTTTACTACACAACTACAAAACATCAGTCCGGGTAGTTTGGCGATCGTAGGCGTGCCCTATGATGAACAATCTACTTTCCTAACGGGCTGTGCTCAAGCTCCCGAACTTATTATCGAAGCTTACCACTCCCCTTCCAGCAATTACTTCACCGAACTCGGATATGATCTAAAAGATGATATGGCGATATCCTTCCTGGGAAATCTACCAATCTCTGAATACTTTGATATCGAGAAAGGCATTGCTGAAGTACTACGTGCAGGCGGGCGAACCTTTTCAATTGGTGGGGATCATTCGATCACCTATCCAATCATGAAGGCCCAGGCCCAAAAGTACGATAAGCTTTGCATCTTGCAATTAGATGCGCACGGGGATTTATACCAAGATTTTGAAGGTAATCCCTATTCTCATGCTTGTCCCTTTGCGCGCATTATGGAGGATGGATTGGTAGATAAATTGGTGCAAGTAGGCAATCGAACCTTGAGTAAGCATCAAAGAGAACAAGCCAAACGTTTTGGAGTAGAGATCATCGAGATGAAGGACTGGAAGCCTGGTCAAGAGTTAGGACTAAGTGGACCCTTGTATATCAGCTTAGATCTAGACGTACTGGACCCGGCTTTTGCTCCGGGGATCTCACACTATGAACCCGGCGGTATGTCTCCTCGAGATGTAATCAGCATCATTCACCAAATTGACGTGCCCATCGTAGGTGCAGATATCGTAGAATATAATCCTACTAGGGATATTAACGGCATGACGGCAATGGTGGCAGCTCGGTTCATGAAAGAAATGATCGGCAAAATTTTATCGTAGTGGTAGATTTCTTATTTGTCTATGGCACGCTGATGCAAGACTTTAGCTCTGAAATTACCCAGGTACTCAGAAGTAAGAGTAAATTCGTAGCTGAGGGGTGGATTAGTGGGAGATTGTATGATTTGGGATCTTATCCAGGTCTGGTCTATGAAGCAGGAAGTGATGATAGTGTTAGAGGGGAAATTTACCAGATGGAGCGTCCTGAGCTATTGCTGCCGGTTTTAGACTACTACGAAATGATGGACCCCGCACAGCCGGCAGAAAATGAGTACCGGCGAAGTTTGCTACCCATTCGCTCACAAGGCCAGCTTAGGCAGTGCTGGACTTATGTTTATCAGCAGTCCGTTACTGGCTTACCAGCCATCACTTCCGGAGACTACCGCAGCTATTTTTCTCAAAATCCGAATCACCAAGACTTTATCGACAAAAACTAAAGCATGAATTATCGTCGCCCAACCGCTTCCCTAGGTCTTTCCCTATCCGCTTTGTTCGTTGCCTGCCTTTTGATGTTTTATAGCTGTAAAGCTCAAGAAGCTTCTTCTTCAGAGCATGCTTACACCAACGAATTAATCAACGAAAGTAGTCCCTATCTGTTACAGCATGCCCACAATCCAGTCAATTGGCATCCTTGGAACGAAAAGAGCTTACAGAAAGCAAAGGATCAAGACAAGATGTTGCTAATAAGTGTTGGATATGCCGCTTGCCACTGGTGTCATGTTATGGAGCATGAGTCTTTTGAGGACACGGCAGTGGCCAGGATCATGAATGAGCATTTTATCCCGATAAAGGTAGATCGCGAAGAACGACCGGATGTTGATGATATCTACATCACAGCTTGCCAAATGTCCACCGGAAAAAATTGTGGCTGGCCACTCAATGCCTTTGCATTACCAGATGGGAGGCCTGTCTGGGCCGGTACCTACTTCCCTAAAAAGAATTGGGTTGAGATTTTGGAATACTTTGTCAAACTATATGATGAAGATCGGGAGAAGCTAGACGAATATGCCGCCAAAATCACAGATGGTCTACAAGGAATCGATGATGTTCCCGTAGGAGACAAAAACCAAGCCTTCCAGAATGAAAATCTTGTAAAAATCAACAAGGATTTCCTTAAAAGTATAGACTTCAAAAGAGGAGGGCAAAGTGGTGCTCCAAAATTCCCAAAACCCAGTAATTACGAATATCTTCTGGAACAATTTTTCCGCACGGGGGAAGCCAAATACTGGGAAGCCGTAGAAATCACTTTGGATAATATGGCCAAAGGAGGCATCTATGACCACGTTGGTGGAGGCTTTGCGCGATACTCGACGGATGCCAATTGGAAAGTTCCTCATTTCGAAAAAATGCTGTATGACAATAGTCAACTTGTAAGTATATATGCGAAAGCCTATCAGGTAGAGCAGAACCAGCGATACAAAGACGTCATCGAAGAAACGCTAAGTTTCGTCGCCCGAGAATTAACGGATGAATCTGGCGGCTTTTATTCTTCCCTGGATGCAGATAGCGAAGGAGAAGAAGGCAAATTTTATGTCTGGACCAAATCCGAAATAGATGAGATCATTGGAGATCAGCAGAAGAGTGAATGGTTTTGCGATTTTTATCAAATCACTGACAGAGGAAATTGGGAACACAAGAACATCATATATCATGTAAAGAGCCTTGAAGAATTCGCTGCGAGCGTAGACCAAGAAGCAGCAAACTTGCGAAAAATCTTCAACGACATCAAGGCGAGTCTTTTGAAAGCCCGTGCAGGCCGTGTTCGTCCCGGTTTGGATGACAAGGTGTTGACTTCCTGGAATGCTTTGATGCTGCAAGCTTACGTCCATGCGTTCAAAGCCCTGGGCGACCAAAACTATCTAGATGTAGCCATGAAGAATGGGCAGTTTTTAGTGGAAAATATGCTCCAATCAGATGCTCGTCTAAACAGAAACTTTAAGGATGGGAAGTCTAGTATTAATGGCTTCCTTGATGATTATGCCTTGTCCATACAGGCCTTTATGGCCCTCTATGAGGTGACATTCGATGAGGTTTGGTTGGAAAGGTCTGAGGACTTGGCCAATTATGCCATCGATCACTTCCTTGATACAACAACCTATCTCTTCAACTATACTTCTGATCTTGATCCTCCTTTAATTGCCAGAAAGAAGGAATTAGGTGATGGGGCAATTCCTAGCTCTAACTCTTCGATGGCCAGAGCGCTATTTGCCTTAGGCACCTATTTGTATGAAGAGGAATACCAAGATCTAGCTAGACAGATGATGGCTAACCTCACTAGCACGGTAGAAGATAGCGAGCAGCCAAGCTTTTATTCCAATTGGTTGCAATTGTACCAAAGCCTAGCGGCACCACCTTATGAAGTGGCGGTTGTTGGCCCTAATGCCAAGCAGCTCAGCCAGGAATTGATGAGTGCCTATCTACCCAATAGCCTTTTCTTGGGCGGAACAGCAGAAGGATCTCTAGAATTACTTAAAGATAAATTGGTAGAGGGAGAAACCTACATCTATGTTTGTCAAAATAAAGTCTGTCGCTTCCCGGTTCAGACAGCAGCCGAAGCTTTGGAACAACTACAAAATTAGCCCTTAACACAAACAATGACTAAAACTGACACGCAAGGGTGTCGATAAAACCAAGTACAACATGAAAACTAGATCTCTCTGGATTTGTCTGCTTTTGCTGGCACCCTTCATGCTATTTGCTCAAACCGAACCAACGCAAGAGAAAGAAAAGGCCCCTTCAAGCTTTGCCTTAGCTATTAACCAGGACAATGCTTTCGGCTTTTATCCTGCCATCTACGGAAGTTTTGGCCTCAATAAAAATACCAGCCTCACCTTTTATTCTATATTTTGGACCAATCCGCAGTACGGAACGGCTGAGGCAGGAACGGATCTCTGGACCGAGATGGGAGTCGGTCTTGGATTTTCGCTTTGGGAAGATCGAATTCTATTGCAACCTAGTATTGGATTTACGCATGGCAGGCTACTTTCGGGTCAACCTGAAGGCGTGGCAGGTGATGGAATTGTACCGAGTTTAGTGGCCTTTTATTTTGGAAAGCGATTGGAGCTAGAAGCTTTTTTTGCCTACTATCAATCCATGCAAAAAGATCAGATCAATTACAGTAATTTCATTTTGTATTGGGCTTATCCCGGGGTGATCATAAATGACAATATCTCAGTAGGACTACACTATGAAAGTTTTGACCTCACGGGTGCTGGTGTTGACACCATCTTTGGGCCCCTATACAGGTGGTTTGGAGCCTATGTCAAATTCACAGTGAACGGCAAATATTCACTACGCTTCTCAACCGGCTCCAATAGCGTGGATCAGTCTGTCTATGCCAAAGATTACTACAAAGTCACCGCCACCATTCCTTTCGAATAAGCTTTACTCCAAGCCAAATTGTTCTTTGGTGGGTTGCGTCAAAAGGTGGATCGCTTTCAACATGAGGCCACTCTGCTCATAGGTGGTAGTTCCCACCCATGACATCTCATCGCCGGAAGCATTAGCCTGAATGATGTATTCGCTATCCTCTGTATCTACACTAGAATCAATGTGCAGAACGACACCTTCATTCCGCAATCCGATACCCCAGGAACCGGAGCCCATGACCTTGTTCCAATGCCCACTCTCAAAACTTCCATCAGGCTTGAATTTGTACCAACGTCCCTTACCTGCTTGGCTGGCTTCTCTATCATTTGGCACAACATAAAATTCAAACACCCAATAATCTCGTGCCAATAGGCTGGTCTCCCTAAAATTAGCACTAGGTGGTATCGGAGCCGTGAAGGTACCGCCACCATCGGAGCTGCCACCCTGGCTACCAGATTGACCGCCATTACAGGAAATGAAGAGAATGCCAATAAGTAAAAGGACTGAGATTCTATACATGAGATCCAAATTTACAAGGTAAAATCATTTGCACGCTTACAGCTACAGCCAAGACTTCCGAAAATTCACGCTCCATCAAGGCCTCAATCAACTAAACGCAATGCAAACATACACAAGCCCCGCAGAATTACAAGCAGCTAAGCCATTGTTCAGAAATCCTTAACAATTTCTAAGAGCCAACCATCGCCTCTGTGAGGGAGGACATGCTTTCAATTTCAACCGCTTGATCAAACAGACGTACACTTATGGTCTCTGCCGAGAGATTCTTAATGTCGACCGTACTATGACTGACGTTCACCTGCAATACCACTCCTCTAAATTGCACTTTAAAGGAATAAGCCTTCCATTTAGTTGGGATAAAAGGTCGGAAATTCAATTGGTCGTTCTGGACCCGCAACCCCCCGAATCCCTTGACCACAGACATCCAGGTTCCTGCCATACTGGTAATATGACAACCGTCTTCTGTATCATTATTGTAATCATCTAAATCTAGCCTTGAGGTTCGGAGGTACATCTCGTAGGCTTTGTCTTCGCGACCAAGGGCTGCGGCCAAAATGACATGAACACAGGGTGACAAGGAGGATTCATGAACCGTCCGGGGCTCATAAAAATCAAAATTTCTTCGAATGGTTTCCTGATCAAAATGATCTTCAAAGAAATACAGTCCCTGTAAAACATCAGCTTGTTTAATGAATACGGATCTTAATATCCGATCCCAAGACCAATGCTGATTAATCGGTCGAACCGCAGGATCAAGATCCTCCACCTTCTGTAGGTCCTTATCCAAAAAGCCTTCGTGCTGAACGAAAATGCCGAGTTCTTCATCTGATCCAAGGTACATATCAGCGACAATTTTCTTCCATTGCCCGGTCTCGGTATACTCGTAGAACTTAATTCGATCAACCAAGGCCTCAAAGGCTGCTGGAGCTTGCTCCTTAACGTAAGCCATCGCTTCCATCGCATACTCGAGGCACCATTTAGCGATATAGTTAGTATACCAATTATTATTGACGTTGTTTTCGTATTCATTAGGCCCGGTCACGCCATGCATCACATACTGCTGCTTGCGTGCTGAAAAGTGCACCCGTTGAGCCCAAAAGCGAGCAATAGCAATTAAAACTTCCAATCCATAGTCAATCAGGTAATTCTGATCACCCGTATATCTGATGTAATCGTAAATCGCATAGGCTATGGCTCCGTTTCGGTGAATCTCTTCAAAGGTAATTTCCCATTCGTTGTGGCATTCCTCTCCAGTCATCGTAACCATGGGGTACAAAGCCGCACCATCTTTAAAGCCCAATTTCTCAGCATTCTCAATCGCCTTACCCAACTGTTTATATCTATATACCAATAGATTCTTGGCTACCTTAGGTGGAGCAGTTGACAAGTAGAACGGCAAACAGTAGGCCTCCGTATCCCAGTAGGTACTACCACCATACTTTTCTCCCGTGAATCCTTTAGGGCCAATGTTTAGACGCTCGTCTTCGCCTGTATAGGTCTGATACAATTGAAAAATATTGAACCGAATACCTTGTTGAGCAGCCACGTCTCCTTCGATCTGAATGTCTGCTTCTTCCCATTTGTCGGCCCAGGCCGCAGCATGAGCCTCCAGCAACTGCTCGAATCCTTGTTCAAAGGCTCTTTCCACGGCTCCCTGGCAATGAGTGAGTAGGTTTTCCTTGTCGACATTCATTGAAGAGATGTTAGCCGCATACTTCAGAATCGTCAGGGTTTGCCCCTCCCCTAACTCAAGATCCACTGCACAGGCAACTTTCTTTTCCTCCTTGTAGCGATAGGAGTCAAACTCGACCTTTTTATCATCTACCAATAGGTCGAACTTCATCCCAGTACAAACTTGAAAAGCCGTCTTCTTGGTTTCAGCAATCACATAACCAGACCTCCTTTCCACTTCCTCATGGGTACTCTCCCAGAATTTTTCCCCATAATTAGCATCCTCATTCTTTACATCTGCATCCAGGTAAGGTTTGACGGTGATGGGCCCCTCGAAATCTAAGGCAGTAACCTGATACTTGATGGCTCCAATTTCATCCTGCGCCAAGCTACAAAAGCGAGATGATGAAATCGCCACGCGCCGACCACTGGCCAACTTGGCTACCACTCTGCGCTCGAGCACCCCTCTTTGCATATCCAGTATCCGCTGAAAGGATTCCAACTCACATTGAGCTAAATCAAGATTTTCCCCTTCAAAATTCACCTGAATCCCAATCCAATTCGCAGCATTAAGAACCTTTGCGAAGTACTCTGGATAACCGATTTTCCACCAACCCACCTTGGTCTTATCTGGATAATACACCCCTGCCACATAACTACCTTGCAAGGTTTCACCACTGAAATCCTCTTCAAAGTTGGCGCGCTGCCCCATTCGGCCATTACCTATACTAAATACGCTCTCACTAATTCTGTTAAATTCTGGATGAAAGCCGTCCTCTATGATTTTCCACTCGTCGTGGACTAAATAATTCTTCATTTTTCTTGTTCTTGGATGTTAGCAAAATCAACTACTTAGCGCTTGCCAGCAAGGTGTGGCTAAGGTCCTCAAGCTGCAGTCCCACAAAGCCTTTAATCACCACCGCGGCCCGGTCCAACACCTCGGCATCACCTACCCCAACCGGGTAGAATCCACCTGAAATAGCAGCTTCGATACCTGCTTCGGCATCTTCAAACACTATGCTTTCACCAGGATCTACCTCAAGATCTGCCGCCGCTTTCAAGAACACTTCTGGATCAGGTTTACTTCGGCTCACCTTGCTCCCATCGATGATGACTGGGAAATATTCGGCCAAATCAAGCTGCTGAATGATAGTAGGTGCATTTTTGCTAGCGGAGCCAATAGCCATTTTAATACCCTGAGCACGGAGTTCTTCAAGGAAGGGTAAAACGCCGGGTAGAATTTCACTCTTGTCCATTTGCAAAATGTAGGAGCGATACACTTCGTTCTTTTCGGTGGCTAGTGCCAGTTTTTCTTCTTCTGATTTTTCAATACCTCCCCAAGACAGGATAAGATTAAGGGAGTCCATCCGACTAATACCTTTGAGCTTTTCATTGTAAGCTTTGGTGAAGTCGAAGCCTAGCTGATTGGCTAATTGTCGCCAGGCAATATAATGGTATTTGGCAGTGTCGACAATGACACCGTCCAAATCAAAGATACAGGCTTTGATCATCGCTTTTAGGTTTCATACTTAATTGGCCGCAATTTAAAATGCTCGCGGGGAAATTATAGTACAGATACATGAAAATTCAAATTGTTGAATGATATGCAGTAATTAGATGCAATATACCCACCACCTTGCTATACGGTTGTTGTTAATTTTTGCTACAAATTTTCAATTAATAAAATATAAAAGACCGGAGCACGTTTTTTTTATATCTTTATTCTACCCAACCGCCTATTTTAGACCCTACAATCGCCTAGATTAGACCCCACATTCTTTAACTTACCTTTTACATTAAACCCCTATAGATTTTTGAAGTCTAATGGTTAGCCCCACCTGACCATCACATTATATTGCTAATAACCAAAAACCCATTGACATGGATAGACGAGCTACCTTAGCTACCATGCTTGGTCGAGGAACTGAAGATTCCAAGACTACGAGCCAATTGGCGAAAGCTAGTGCAACGGTAACGACGCTGAACACCGGTCTAGAGCCCTTCGCAGGTGATTGGACCTTTGAACAAGCTGCACACCTTCTTCGGAGAACCACCTTTGGACCGACTATTGAATTGATCAAGGATGCCACTGCTAATGGCTTGGATGCCACAATAGACCAACTCTTCGCAGATATTGACCTCCCTGCGCCTCCTATCAATTACGATGAAGATCAAGATCCTCATGTGCCTATAGGCCAAACCTGGATTAACGCACCTTACAATGACACTAAAAATGTAAAACCTTCCCGTTGGCGAAGCCTCCGAGGCTGGATCATGATGAATATCATGGAGGAAGAAGTTTCAATCCGGGAAAAACTAACATTATTTTGGCATAACCACTTCGCAGTCAATAATGTAAATGATCCACGTTACATCTATCGTTACCTCCACTTAATCAGATCTAACGCCTGGGGTAATTTTAGAGATTTGGTAAAAAACATGACGGTTGAGCCCGCCATGCTCCGTTTTCTAAACGGTAACCAAAATACGGAGAGTGCACCGAACGAAAACTATGCGCGTGAACTCCTGGAATTATTCACCATTGGGAAAGGTCCTTTGGCGGGACCAGATGATTATACCAATTTCACCGAATTAGATGTCTTAGAAATTGCCAGAGTGCTAACAGGCTGGAGAGATCGGGGATTCAATACCAAAAATCCTGAAATCTCCATTGAGCCATATTACACCAATAGCCGGCACGATCTCACCACCAAGATCTTATCCCATCGTTTTGACAATACGGTTGTCTCCAATCAAGGAGCGACGGAGTATAGTGCTCTGGTGGATATCATATTCCAAAAGAAAGAAGTAGCTCGCTACATCAGTAGAAAACTCTATCGCTGGTTTATCTACTATAAGATCGATGATAATGCAGAAGTGAATGTCATTGAGCCAATGGCCGATCTCTTGATCGAGAACGATTATGAGATTAAGCCAGTCCTCATTGCACTATTGAAAAGCGAACACTTTTTCGATATTCTAAGTGTGGGTCCAATGATCAAAAATCCAGTGGATTTCACCCTTTCACCGCTAAAGCAGATGCAGGTGAGCCTTCCAAAAGACAATCCTGCGGTCTACTATCCGATCATGATTAAGTTTTATAGTGCCATAAAACTGATGGAGATGGACTATATCAACCCTCCTGAAGTAGCAGGGTGGAAAGCGTATTATCAAGAGCCGCAATACTATCGGACCTGGATTAATGCGACCACATTGCAGCAACGGATGGGTTACACCAACAAAATAAGCAACAACGGATATACTACCCAAGGCGAAAGAACACAGATCGACCCTTTGGAAGTGATCAAAATGGTGGACAACGCCGAGGACCCCAATGTTGTGGTGGACACTTTTGCCGCCATGTGGTTCCCTCAGACCATCACGGATTCCCAAAAGGTAGCCTTAAAGGATATTCTAATACCTGGTTTACCTGATTTTGAATGGACAGTTGAATACGGAGAGTACGCTGCCGATCCTGAAAATGAAGACTTGAAAGACGCTGTGAGATCGAAATTACAAGACCTTATTCAGGCAATGATGAGTATGGCAGAGTACTATTTGAGTTAGAAAATCCTGTTAACAGCCTGTTGTCAAACAGGGTAATCCAAAAAAAATCATGAAAAGAAGAAATTTCATAAGATCCGTTGGTGCAGCCGCAAGTGTGCCAATGATACTCAATGGCATGAAGCTATCAGCGATGCCTTCCAGTCTAGCAAGCCTGGTAAACAATGATAGCGATAAGGTTTTGGTATTGATCCAGCTCAATGGAGGTAATGATGGTTTAAACATGATCATTCCTCGAGACAGATATGATAATCTAGCGGTGGTTCGCTCGAACATCTTGCTGCCTGAGAGTTCAATTTTGGAATTAGATGATAATACTGGGGTACACCCAGCAATGGAAGGGGTACAACAGATGTTTCAAGAAGGACAAATCAGTGTTCTTCATAGTGCTGGGTATCCCAACCAGAACCGATCACACTTCAGATCCATGGACATTTGGAAAAGTGGTTCTCCTGCAGGAGAGGTTTGGAATGACGGTTGGTTAGGTCGATATCTGGACACCTTGCATCCTGCCTTTCCGGAAGACTATCCGAACTCAGAATATCCGGATCCTTTTGCGATCACCATGGGCAATGTGGTCTCCGAAACCTGCCAGGGTAAGTCCGCTAACTTCAGCTTAACCTTGACGGACCCATTCAGTCTTACCCCACTTACTGAGGGAGCGCCGGGTGAAGTTCCCGAGACACCTTATGGGGATGAGCTCACCTTCTTGAGAACCACCATTAAGCAAGCTAATAAATACGGGGAGCGCATTACGGCCGTAGCAGAAGTCGGCAATAACATCATGGAATACCCAGATGGCAACCGCCTTGCTGAGCAGCTGAAAAATGTGGCGCTGCTCATCTCCGGAGGCCTGCAGACCAAGATATACATTGTTAATATCGGCGGGTTTGACACCCATGCTAACCAAGTCGTAGAGGGGGATCCAACTACAGGCGAACATACACAGCTATTGGAGAATTTATCGGAAGCCATGCGGGTATTCCAACAAGACATCGATGCCTTGGGTCTCTCGGAAAGAGTAGTTGGTATGACTTTCTCAGAATTCGGACGAAGAATCAAATCCAATGACAGCTTCGGAACGGATCACGGCACAGCTTCTCCATTGATGGTATTTGGCACCTGTGTTAATCCCAAGGTATTTGGCGAGAGCCCGGATATTCCATTGGATGTAGGGAAAAGTGAAGGGCTACCTATGCAAAATGACTTTAGAGATATCTACGGTTCTATTCTAATGGATTGGTTTGAGGTTAAAGAAGAAGATGTTCGGACCTTACTGCACAACGACTTCCAACATATTCCGATCATCCAATCCTGTAGTGTTACCTCGACCGGACCAGATCTTGAAACAGAGCTCCCTATAGAACTATCCAATTTCCCGAATCCCTTCCGCAATTGGACCACTATTCAGTTCAAAACGGAAAATGAATGGGCTAAATTGGCGATATACAATGGCCTTGGAGCTGAAGTGAAGGTCATTTTAAATAAGCAACTACCTGCAGGCGAACATCAAGTTAGGTTTGACGCCGGCAATTTACCACCAGGTAGCTATTACTATAGATTACAGCTGAATGGACGACAAAAGACCAACCGAATGGTCAAGATGTAAGTCCTACAGTCTTTACATAAAAAAGCCTCAAATCCTGGTGATTTGAGGCTTTTTCTTTAGAAGGATTCAACTAGCGGCCTTATCCAAAACCTGGAACCTCCTTCACAAACTCAAAAGACTCCTCTTCATAATTCATTCGACAACAATAATTTACAAGCCCATTAGTCACAAATAAGTATGGAACTCGCAAAGGAAGGTTATAATTAGCTATTTGTCTGAAAGCAGCCTGGTTGATATTTACTGAAGGCGCCTTGCACTCCACTAGCAAGAAAGGCTCCATACCGTTGTCATAAACCAAAATATCACATCGCTTCTTCAGTTCATTCACCTGCAAGCCCATCTCGATGTTGATCCGATTCTTATTATACCCCTTGTCTTCGATTAGGTATAATATAACCAGTTGCCGGACCAATTCCTCTGGTTGTACAACCAACCATTTCTTACGAATCGGATCAAATAAGAATCGATTCCTTTCTTCCGTCTTAACCTTCAATTGACCTTGCTTGGCCAATAGATCTATTTCGATCATCTAGTCTGTTTACTGAATCACAATCCGGCGATTGACCATCCCTTGTGTACTTTGCAAACGCAACAAGTAGACACCAGCCGACAGGCGATCTTGCAAAATTAACGGGAACCGATGTTCACCAGCAGGCAAGAAATCAGGCATACTTACTGTCTGAACTCTTTCCCCATTGATAGTTAATAAATCTGTGGCAACTTGCTCTAAGGGCTTGTCTAGGGAAAGCTCTATCGTAGCATTAGCTCGCAATGGATTAGGAGAAACCTGGAAAAGATTTACGCGCCGATTCACTTCTTCATTGGAGGAAACAATTTCAAAGATGTCAGAGGAATTGGCATTGACATATTCATAGCGGTTCCCTACTTTTTCCCAAAGGATGCTAACAATATTGATGTTATCAGATTGATAGCCTGTAGCGTTTAGGTTGAAAGAATGCTCTACGTCAAAAACCTGATCTACTTCTACAGATCCAGCTACTAACAATGCTCCGAAATCATTATCATCAATGGATCCTCTGAAGAGGTTCTTATGTTCGGCATCATTGCCAAGCGGTGATTGGTACCCAACAAAGCTCTTTTCAACAATATAGATGCCTATATAGAATTCTCCGCTGGTCTTTTCAAAGAACTGAGCCCTAGCCTGGACCTTCACAGAACCATCCTGGAGCATGCCTAACTTTAGTGCTGACTGGGCTCTAGGCGTTTGACCTACCATCGAACTGACGCTATTGGACACCATCGGGATCATATTGGAATAATTACCTGAATTAGCGGAAATTTTCTCGGTCCCCATGTAGAATTCTGGCTGTCCGATGATGCCGAAGTTAGAAGCCATAGCTTCACCAGCAGAAGTTCGATAGTTTCCGCTATAGTGAGTCACCATCATGATGGCTTTATCTTGGTTCCCATCCAGTAATCCCTCAAAGAAATTCCAGCCCCAATTACCACAATGTGGGCACCAAGAAGCTGAAACCTTAGTGATCATTGGAATTTGGCTTTTTGGCACAGTGATTTCCTGGGCTTGGGCGGAATAGCCGAATGAAAAAAGAGCAACAAGAAGTAGAAAACGTTTCATAGGATTTCTTTTAAGTAAGTTATTTCTAGGAAAGAGTTTGTTGTTTCAATTATTTTATTTCGATCATCCAACCTATGCCCCACTATCCAAAGAATGTTGTCCTTTGCATCAACCAAAAACCAGGTCTCCTCCTTTTCATATCTCGAAAAACCATTGTTAGTGAAATAGTCCTGGACTTTCTGATGATGACCTTTCATTCCTAAGGGGCAGAAAACATCACCTGATTTCCATTTTCTTAGTTGCAGAGGGTACATAATTTTATCCGCGTCCATATAAGCGGATTGGTCAGGTGAGGCGAAGGATTTAGGTTTTCCTTTCTTAATCTCAAAGATAAGCATCCCATCGGATAAAGTAATCATCTCCGTTTCTTTGCTAATCCGAATAGTACCTGAATTGTCGTCTACTGTCGGCAAAGGTTCTATCACCAAGAATTCTCTATCAACCAATAGTCGATGACTCTGGCTATAAAAAATGGCACCTACCTTTTTACTGTGAAAATGTTGCAGGATCTGTTCTTGCTGACGCCAATGAAATCCTTCCTCTCTAAGACATTCAAAAAGCAGGGTTTGTTGCGTATCAGCGTGTTTTTCTAGCCCCTCAATGCTAATGAACATTCGATCCCCCTCATACCTTACCCAGCTTTCCTTGAAACGCTCCACACTCTCCTGATAAAGAAGGTAAGATTCATGCAAAATACTAAAGTTCCTGGCTACAGTTTCTTCCAAGGCCGGATTGATTTCCTTCATTTTAGGAAGAAGGTGATGCCTAATCTTATTGCGGGAATACTTATCTGTGGCATTGGAACTATCCTCTCTGTATGGGAGTTTCTCCTCGCCGGCATAAGCCAGGATCTCTGTTTTTTTGGCAAACAAAATAGGACGAATAATGGATCCGTTTCGAATCGGAATTCCTCTAAGACCAGCTAGCCCGGTACCTTTTGTGAAATTGTAAAGAAAAGTCTCGATTGAATCATTCAAATGATGAGCTGTAGCAATGGCGGTATAGCTTTCCTCCACTCGCATCTCTCTCAACCATTCATACCTTAATTCTCTGGCAAGCAACTGAATAGAGGTTTGTTTCTCCTTCGCCCATTTCTTGGTCTCAAACCGGATGCTATAAAATGGGATAGCTTTTTCTTCCGCCCAGTCCTTTAGGAAAGATTCATCTTCATCTGAATCTGCTCCTCTTAACTGGAAATTGCAATGCGCTAAGCCTATAGTAAGCCCGATTCTCCAAAACAAGTGAGCCATCACCATTGAATCTACTCCACCACTAACAGCTAGTAGAATACGATCCCCCGGTTGCACCAGTTGGTTTTCTTCAATGAAAGTTTGAAATCGAGCGAGTAGGCTCATGCCAATTATTTCCTTTTCATGACGGGTACATCTTTCAGGACCATCTGTACCGTTTGGCGAATGCGCTCTTCCAAAAGTACGATTTTCTCAGCACGTAACTCCTCTAATATTTTTTCTTGATAGTGACGAACCGTAATCAATTCTAAATCCAGATCAATAATTACCTTGAACTGATCCTCGATGGCTTTACTAAAATCTGCAACCTTTTGGTCAGTATCATTGACACAAATAGAAAAGCAGATCGCTGTATTCTGCATCATGTTCACTTGCAGTCGATGCTCCGCGATCACCTTAAAGAGATAGCTCATGTGGTGTTCCGCGACAAAAGAGAAATCTCTAGTTGAAATATGAAGAAGAGCCTGGCTTTTTTCCACTGCTACCAAAGGCGGGTAATTATCAGCTACTTCATCTGAAATATAAGTTCCGCTGCCCTTTGGGTCTATAAAAGACTTGACAAACAAGGGGATGCTTTTATTTTGCAAGGGTTTGATGGTCTTCGGGTGAATTACCTTGGCGCCATAGTAGGTCATTTCTATGGCCTCCTTGTAAGACATCAGGTCTAGCTTGCTGACATTCTCAAAGAGTCTTGGGTCTCCCGTAAGCACGCCAGGAACATCTTTCCAAATGGTCATGCTCTTGGCATCTAGGCAATAGGAAAAGATTGCAGCCGTATAATCTGAGCCCTCTCGACCAAGCGTAGTGGTGAAGTTTTCAGTCGTAGTACCAATGAAACCTTGCGTGATCACGAAGGACTCCGTGGAAAGCATAGGCTTGACAATCCGGTTAGCATTTTCCTGCGTCTCATTCCATTGCACCCATCCTTCTCGGTATATATTATCAGTCAGGATGACATCTCGAGCGTCTAGCCACTGAGTAGGTAAGCCTTGTTCATTTAAATAGGCATGAACAATGATTGAGGACACAATTTCTCCCACGGAAACAATCTGATCATAGGCGTAGTCAAAGTTCTCATGAGGTTCTTCCTCCAATCCCCATTCAATCTCTACCAAGGCATCATTCAAACTGACGAAAACCTCATGGTTTTCATCGAATAAGCCTAAGCAAGTCTCGAAACATTTTTGTTTGAATACATCGAAAAGCGCTTGAGCTTCTCCATTTTGCGCGGCATGGGCTAGTACAATTTTTTCCAGTTCATTCGTCGTTTTACCCATTGCCGAGACAACGACTACTAGCGGTTGTCCCTTCATTTCACGCAGGATATTTCCCACATTTTGAATTCTCTCGACACTGTTCAAAGACGCGCCACCAAACTTAAATACTTGTAGATCTTGATTCATTCTCTCCATGCTTGATCTTGGGCTTGAAAGCCTTTCCATAAAATATAAAGCACCCAGGTTTCGGGTGAAACTGGGCAAATATACTACCTTATCTGACAATTTTTGTGCTCCGTGAATTACGCAAAAAGTAATGCCAAAAAGGAGCAAATTGTTCCAGCATGGAGAAGGTCACTTGATCAGAGAAAATCTGGCCTAGCAAGTGCTCAAAATTAGAAAGTAGTGATCTAGACCATAGATCGAGATCACTACCTTATTGAGCCGCTAGGCTCCGGCTAAAACTACCTTCTCCTGTTTAGTTCTAGTCATCAGTCCCCAGGATATTAAGGCAAGTGTGGTCTCCACCCATATCCAGGTGCTGATAAAGGCATTGGGACTACCATCAACGGCTAGACTATAGAACCTGCCGACCGCAAAGCCGGTGGTATACAAGGCAAGGATCAGCAAGGCTTCTCGCTGTGCTTTAAAAGCGCCATAGATGAAATACGCCCCAAACATCAGGTGCATCCCACCGTAGATAGCTCGGGTAGAACTTTTCCCACTTGGGTTGCCTAAAATCACATCTACATTATCCATGATAGCCTGTGGATCAAAAAAGGCCTGGACACCTACCATTAAAGTGGGCAATGCGACTACGATCAAAAAGATCTTCGTGATCAGATTATGGTTCATTTGTAGCAATATTTTGTGTTTTAAAATCAATACTGCAATTTTAGGCGTCTTTTGTCCATTGGGAAAGGAGAATTCACGCCAATCGAGGGACAGTTGACGACAAGGAGAAGTCGCTTATGGATGTCATGGTACAAATGTCGATCATAAAGGATATCATTTATGAATCGGCCAATTATGGAGCTAATAAGAAGTTACTGGCAGAAGTGACCGGCTTCACTTTGGAGGAACTGGACGATGGCGAACGTTGGGTAGATCTTCCTACTGCTCAAAACGTATGGGCCAAAGCCGTTGAATTAACCCAGCAACCGCATTTGGGGCTGTTGATCGGGCGCAGTAGTAATCCACATGTCATCGGCCTTTTAGGATATCTGATGGAAAGTTGCCCAGATATGGGGCAGGCATTTGAACTATTGACACGATTTAACCCCCTATTTGGGAATATGTTCTCTTATCATCATGAACGGCGAGCGTCGCGATTTAGCGTGATTTATGAACCTCACCCCGAATGGTGGGCTCATTACCCAGATACAGCTCGACAGGCCATCGAAACGAGTATGTCCCGGACCTTAGCCATTATCTATCGTTTTACGGGTAAGAGAATTTGGCCACTGCGTGCAAGTTTTAAATATGCCGCACCAGAACAGAAGGACCTCAATCTCTACCAGCGCGTTTTACAAACAGAATTGTCCTTTTCCTCGGGGGAAAATCGACTGGACTTCGATCTGGGTTTAACTGCACTGCCCGTTGCCAGTTATAATTTTACCCTTTATCAAGAATTCCGGTCTCTAGCTGAAGCCAAACTGGCGAGTATGCAAACCACACAGGTAGTGAAAATCTCGGAGCAGGTAAAAACGATCCTTCTATCCGCCCTGGATCAGCAACTCCCCAGCATTGATCAAACTGCGGAACAACTACAATGTTCTACCCGAACCTTGCAGCGCCGGCTGAGAGAGGAAGGCACTAGTTTTCAAAGTATATTAGAAGAAATCCGAAAGGAATTGGCCATCCGTTTTGTACAGAGAAGGCAAAATAAGTTGGCAGAAATAGCCAGCTTCCTTGGATATTCAGATCCGCGAGTATTCCGCAGGGCTTTTAAGCGTTGGACAGGATTGACGCCCACTGCTTACGCGAACCTGCCCCAGCCTGAACATTAGCAGTAAAACCCTGTTGACAGACCAGAGATTATCAAACAATCATGCTAGTATGAATAAATCTTTACGTTTAATCTGTATTTCCGCAACCCTAGCTTTCATAGCTGGTGCGTTTTCATTCCCCTATCTTGCTCCCATGCTTAGTCCAGCGCAAGTCCAATCAGCCGCTCAAATCATGGATTTGCAGATGACTGCGGAAGAAATTGACTCGCTGCTTCCTAACCTGGAAGATAATCGAAAAAGCTTCCAAGCCTTACGTGAACAATCCATCCCCAATGACTTGAGTCCAGCGATACAATTCACCCCTATCCCAAGCGGTTTTGAGCTGCCAACCGGAGCACATCAAATTGAATTCAGTCCGCTTCCTCCAGTGCAAATGCCAAAGGATAAGGCAAAACTAGCCTTCTACACTGTGCGAGAGCTCGCCCAGTTAATTCGCACTGGTCAAATCAGTTCAGTAGAATTAACTAGATTCTTTCTTGAACGACTAAAGAAGTACGACCCAACACTGCACTGCGTCATCTCTTTAACCGAAGAGCTGGCCATGGCCCAAGCCGCGAAGGCAGATCAGGAAATTGCGGCGGGTAATTATCGAGGAATACTACACGGCATACCCTACGGGGCAAAGGATCTACTAGCTACAAAAGAGTATAAAACAACCTGGGGAGCGGCTCCTTTCAAAGATCAAGTGCTAGGCTACGATGCTACAGTTGTAGAAAAGCTTGAAAAAGCAGGTGCCATACTCCTAGCTAAGCTGAGTATGGGGGCTTTAGCTTGGGGAGATGTTTGGTTCGATGGAAAGACCCGGAATCCTTGGGACCCCAGCACTGGTTCGAGTGGGTCTTCGGCCGGGTCTGCTTCTGCCGTGGCAGCGGGCCTACTACCCTTTGCCATAGGAACAGAAACTCTAGGGTCCATCGTTTCCCCTTCTACCGTCTGTGGCACCACAGGGCTTCGTCCCACCTTTGGTCGAGTAAGTAAACATGGAGCTATGGCCCTTTCTTGGTCAATGGATAAGATCGGCCCCATCTGTCGGTCTGCGGAAGATTGTGCCGCCGTATTTGCCGCTATAGCCGGACCCGATGGCAAAGACCTTTCCTTGATTAAAGCGCCGGTGAGATATGCTAGATCTCTAGCCAACCCCAAGATGATTAGAGTAGGTTATCACAAAAGTGCATTTGAAAGAAGATATCCCTTCAAAAAGCAAGACTCCCTGGTCTTAGAAAAATTGGAAGCATTAGGCTATCAGCTAATCCCGGTTGAATTACCTGATATGCCGGACATTGGAATGATACTTAGTGTAGAGGCTGCGGCTGCCTTTGATGAATTAACACGAAGTGGAAAAGACGACGAATTGGTACGGCAAATCCGCAATGCTTGGCCAAACGTATTTAGAGCCGCTCGTTTTGTGCCTGCGGTAGAATACATTCAGGCCAATAGGCTACGGACCCAACTGAAAGAAGATATGACCAAGGTATTTGAGGAGGTAGATCTATATGTACATCCTTCTTGGGCCAGCTCAAGCCTTCGTATCACCAACTATACGGGTCATCCTTGCGTAGTTGTGCCCAATGGATTTCGGGAAGATGGGCGACCTACTAGTATCACATTCACTGGAAATCTATTTGATGAGGGTACCATCTTGGCCTTAGCGGCCGCTTTTCAACAAGCTACGGACTGGGAAGATCAACACCCAAATCTAGACTAGACCTATCATCCCCGATATCCAGTGGACAAGCTATGAGAATATCGGGGATGGTCTGCTCTATTTTAGATACACGGTAGCTTGTCCTAGATACATGGAACGAGGCTCCTTGTACCCTAGCGCACTAGCTGGTACTATCTTTATATAATCTATCTGATCGAATGTCACGTGTTTAGGTAGATCGAATAAAGGGAGAGCTAAATTAGATTCCTCACCTTTGGAAATGGTAAAGCCAGGAGCTCTTTGGTGAAACTTGATTTGCGAAAGAGCAGTTAACCCCTCTTCTGTTATATTTTCAATCCGCACGGTTCCTGTTCCCCTTTGAATCTTAAAGTCCGCTTTGTCTTTCAAGATTTTCTCCCATTCCACTACTTTTTCCACGAATACGGAGAGAAAAAATTCTCTTTCATCTGCCGTCTTCATTTTAGCAAAGAGATTCTCTCCCGGCTTCAATGCCGACAGCCTCCCATCTAATTCTTTTGGTGACAATGTATGGTGTTGAACCTCTTTAACGATATGACTCCCTTCGTCCTTAATATAAACTGAAATCTCGCCGGAAACAACCAACAGCTCATCTTCGTTGATAGATAGAGTCATCGGCTTACCGGCTAATTGCTTTAGTTCATCTTTTTTTACCACAAGTTGCAGGTAGGGTTCTAGCGGAATATTCTTCTCTCCCCATCGCAGATGAACATTCCTATTGAATACCTGACTTGAAGCATTGTTTCTCACCATCAGGTTTACCTGAATCTTTTGGTTATCCTCAGTCCACAGGGTCATAGCGATTTGATCGCCAGCAATGACTTCCTGCATGACCTTCATATCGCTTAGGGTAACCGTTTCTTTGCCAACACCCTCAAGCTTCTGGTGAAGGTAAGCTCTGCTGTTCCGAATACTCAACTCCTTGATGGCAATAGCTTTTCCATCACTGTCTTTCAATAAAAAGGGCTCCTTAATGGCTCTTTGAAAGTCTACGAAATTAAAATGTCGAACGCCGATCTTACTGGTCATATCTACCGAAAAGGAATAGGATCCAAGATCTACGATATAGGAGGGTTCTAATTCTTCCTTCCGGTTGTTAATTACCACTTCGAAGCTAAACCACTTATCTCCTCCTCCTTTGAACTCGAACTTATAGACATCTCCAAACTGTGGTTTCTTCCATAAAGGGGATTCCTTAGAAATCGCTCCACTTTCGTCGAACTGCCCCATAAATCCCCCCATATCAACCATCCGATTTGAAATCACTCTTAGCTCCTCTACATTCAAGCTAGTTCCTTTTTCGAAAAGCTCAAAATTGTCCCACTTCCGCACGAAGCGTTTATAGGCTCTTGGTGAAAAACTCAAGTTTTCGCAGCGAAAGACATTCTTGTATTTTTCTGGTTTGCAGTCGCAAATCTTTTCCCCCCATTTAAGTTTCACCACAGGTCTATCCATCGGTAAAAGAACCAATTCTTTATCTGCAAATTTCTGCAATAGACTTTCAGCTTCTTCGAAAGGCTGTAGCACTTCATCAGGAAGACTAGCGGCTACGTTAAAGGAAAAGAGTGCAAACAGGCTCAGAGCTATCGGGAAAACTAGAAAATAGCGAGCGTATCGCCACTGATTTGACTTCGATCGAGCTAACATAATTAAGCGCATTTTGGTAAGTGAATTAAATTTGTGCGTTAATCGATTGGTAGTTATTTCGCTTTCAGATTCGACCATTAATTCTGCGTAGGCTAGTCGATAACCTGTTTGTTCGACCACAAATTGGTCTGCAATGTATTCGTGCGTAAGTCTGAGATGTTTTCGGTATAAGTAAATAATAGGGTTAAACCATTTGATGATCACCCACATTTCCATGAGCAAGACGTCCAAGCTATGCCTTTGACGTACATGAACCATCTCATGTTCGAGAATAAGTCGGTATTTTTCGTTATCGGCTTTAGCGTTCCAAAAAATATAGCTAAAGAAAGAAGCGGTGGGACGTTCCTGATCTGTTTCTAAATAAACCACCTTGCCCGCTCTTCTAGCCGTTGCTTGACGCATTTCATTGGTTAACACCAATAGCCCACGTAACAAACGAATGGCCATCAGTAGGAATCCAACCCAATAGCACCAGTACAGTACATCACCTAGCGAAACCTGCCATAAGGAGGACATGGAATCGTCTTCAAGAGTCCAAGTGTTCTCTTGCCAAGCATAAAACTCCTCCATCACAGGATGAAAAATCGGCAAAGTACCTTCCGTGACTGCCGTACTCATTTCAAGATTGATCAAGGGGATAATCAAAGCCACAGCTGGCATGGACAACAAATACCATCTATTGAGTTGAAAAAACGTCTCTTTTTTCAATCCCCAATGGTACAAGAGGTAAAAAGAAAGTAGAGCTACGCTGCTTTCGAACAGGTATTGAATGATGGAGATATCTAGCTGCATAATTTGGGCTTATAGTACTAGTTGAACACTATCCGTTTTGCGATTGATCACGCTTCTTTATTTGTGCTAAGAGATCCGAAAGTTCATCTACATCCAGTCGTTCTTCCTGCACGAAATAGGAAAGTAACTGTTCAGGGTTTCCTGAAAAGTAATTGGCCAACAATTTCTTCATGGATTTCTTACGATAGTCTTCTTTCTGCAAAATCGGATAATATCGATGTGTCTTGCCAAAGCTGTCATGTCCAATAATTCCTTCCTGGTCCAATTTTCGAACCAAAGAGCTCAAGGTGGTAATAGGAGGCTTAGGGGCAGGCATTTCGACCAAAATCTCTTTTACAAAGGCCTTTTGCAAGCGCCATAAGATCTGCATAACCTGCTCTTCTTTTTCATTCAATTGTCTCATAGGCACAAACATACAACGAAAATTTCGTTTAATCAACTAAAAACACGTTATTCAACGAAATAGTCGTTTTAAACAAACGGTACTTGCTTTGTAACTTATCCGTTCATTCAACATTATATTAAGAGAAAGGCAATAGAAAGCCCAATTCCTGCATTCCAATAGTATAAGACAGATTCGGCATCCAAAACATGACTATGCGCATCCTTTTACTCTTTTTAGTTTTCACATTTGTACTTGAACCAGCAAGCGCTCAAAAAAGCAAAACCCCTTCCATAGAGGAAGTCCAAGCCATGCTTGATCAAGCCGCCTCCTTTGGTGATGAAACCCAAGCTATTCATCAGCCTGATTCCGCCTATTTTTACACCTTGAGTGCTCAAAAACTCTATCGCAAATTGAGTAAGCGGGATCAGAAAAAAATGGAAAAAGCCAATATCAGCAGCACCTATTTCTCCAAACTAAAGAGAGAGTACACTGCGCAAGCTTACCAAGTGGCTTTACAGCAAGGAACTAGTGCAGCCATTGATCAGTTTCTGGTCAAGTATCCGCGGATCAAGCATAAACTAAGTCAGGAGGCCCGCCAGGCTAGAAATGAGTTTTTCTTCGAAGAACAGAGAGATGCTGGCAACTATGACATTCTCCTGAAGTTCTTGGAAGAAAATCGAAGCAGTTTAGCAGATAACAGTCCTCACCTCGTCCCAAAATTAGAAGAAGCGGTAGTGAGGAGTTATGTAAAGAAGTACCCGAATCCCTCAATGCGAGGACTCTTTTCCTTAATGGATCGTTATCCACGACTGACGCCCTTTATGGATGCCAGTTTGGCCAGGTTAGTAGATCGTGCGCCATTTCTTTATCTTTTTGAAGACCAACTTAGAACCATCGAGAATAGCATGGTACCCCAGACCATCAAGGCCTTGTACCCATACTACGCCGCCTACGGCACCACCAATGCTTTTGAACGCTTCTATACCCACTTTGCCGATATGATCGACTCGGTAAACTACAGAGACGATTATGCCTTAGCCAGGGCTTTCCCAACCTTCGCTGGTGAGGGACGCAAGACGCTCCAGGCTTATATCGATAAGGCTGGACCGAGCCGTCGAAGCCTACAAGCACTGCAGATTCTGTATCAAGGCGAGATGGAAGCTCGTGACTGGTCAGCTGTCACGGACCAACTATTAGTAGCAAAGGAAAAGATGGGACAGCCCGACTCCGCATTAAGCCAATTGATAGAAATTTTAAATGCTCCGGAAGAAGCTTTGATCTCAGCTTCTTTTGGCGATGAGATCAATACCGAGAGTGCAGAGTATTCTCCGGTTGTTTCCACGGATGGCAAACAACTATACTTTTGCCGGCTTTCAGATGAGGTAGAAAACATCTTTTATGCAGAAAAGACGGGTGGTGACTGGAGTAATGCCGAGCCAATTAAACGTTTCAACACTTACAAAAACGAAGCACCGCTTGGGATTTCAGCTGACGGTAGTCAATTGATTCTTTTCGTCAATGGCGTGGTAATGATCAGTGAAAAAACGCCGAAAGGCTGGTCAGAGCCCAACGCTTTCTTTACCGCAAGACAAAAATCAGTGTGGCAGGGAGGCACGTCTATTTCGGCAGATAAGAGTGTGGTAATATTTGCGGCTCGCCGCCCAGACCGAGTCGGCTTAACAGAAGAAAACAACACGGATCTATATATAGCATACCGATTGAAAAATGGACAATGGAGTCGCCCACAAAACCTAGGGACTACGATAAATACACCTTGGGAAGATCGTTCACCCTACCTGCACCCCGACATGCGAACACTTTACTTTAGCTCAAATGGTCATGCGGGATTAGGGGGCTTAGATGTATTCAAAACTACTAGAATTGGAGATGGTTGGACGGAATGGAGCGAACCAGTAAATTTAGGTAAGGAGGTTAATACTACCGGGAACGACTGGGGATATAAGGTCAGCACGGATGGTACCGAGGCTTATTTCGCCAAACAAGTAGCCGAAAAAAGAGAAGAAATTTATACCATCCTTCTACCCGAAAAAGCTCGACCGGAACAGGTAGCCACCTTATCAGGCAAGTTACTTACCCTCACCGGGGAACCATTGCCCCTTAGCATTATTGTCGAAGACATGGAAACTGGAGAGCCTGCTGGTGAGATCAAGCCCGATCCCAGCACTGGCGAATTCTTCATCACGCTTCCACTCGGTAAGCTCTACAGCTATCGCGTGCAACAGGACGGCTACTACCCTATCAGTAATAACATCGATCTTAGGGAAGAAGGAGCTTCCTTAAATCAATTGGAAGAAATCCGGGTTCCATTGCTCACCGAAATGCTGGAGAAAGGCTTGGCGATCCCACTCAAAAATCTATTTTTTGAAACCGCCAAATTCGACATTAAGCCCACTTCTTACAAAGAGCTAGAGCGTCTGGCACAATTCATCCAAGAACAGGATGTGATCGTGGAGATTAGTGGTCATACCGATAACATCGGTGGTGCAGCCTATAACAAGGATCTCTCGAAAAACCGAGCAGAGGCTACTAAGCAGTATTTTGTCAAAAGTGGCGTCGATACCGCCCGCATCAAAGCCTTAGGTTATGGAATGGATCGTCCCGTAGTGAGCAATGACACTCCAGAAGGGAGAGCACAGAATCGCAGGGTAGAGATTCGATTCAAGCTGCTTGAAACCAACAACTAGAAATCTCTTCCTACCCTCGGTCTATGTTATTATCTTCGCCCCATGCGAGTCATAATCATCGGTGGTGGGGCAGCAGGATTCTTCGCTGCAATAAGATGTGCGGAATTAAATCCTACTGCAAAGGTCACCATATTGGAAAGAGGAAAGGATGTTTTGGGTAAAGTAAAAATATCCGGTGGGGGTCGTTGCAATGTAACCCACGCCTGCTACATACCTCGGGAGCTCATCAAATATTACCCTAGAGGGTCTAAAGAATTGCTCGGGCCGTTTAATCGCTTCGCCTGCGGAGATACACAGGGCTGGTTTGAAGATCGAGGAGTTCCGTTGAAAACAGAGGATGATGGTCGAATATTTCCCGTCAGTGATCGCTCCTCTTCTATTATGAATTGCTTGATCGATGCTACCCATTCCTTGGGGATAAAGGTCCTGACCCAAAAAAATGTGACAGATCTAGTTCCTCCTCCTACGCCCGATAAATCGTGGCGGGTTGTATGTCAAAAGGGTGAAATCTTCGAGGCGGATAAATTGATGATCGCATCGGGCAGCAATCATCGCATTTGGAATCTCTTGGGAGAGCTAGGACACGAAATTGTGCCCCCTGCCCCTTCCCTATTCACCTTCAACATTAAAGACAGCAGAATTCAAGGTTTACCGGGCGTATCGGTGCCACTGGCGGAGATTAACCTTCCCAGTTTGAAACTCAAAACGGATGGCCCACTCTTAATCACACATTGGGGACTAAGCGGACCGGCCATCCTCAAACTATCGGCCTGGGGAGCTAGAGCTCTGGCCGACTGCAAATATGAGTTTGAGATCTTGGTGAATTGGATTGCCGAAGACCTAGAAACAACGCTCTCTACACTCAAGGACTATAAACAATCGCAAAGCAAGAAGAAATTATTTAAGACCACAGCCTTTGGTTTACCTAGTAGATTATGGCAATCCCTTTTAAAAGCAAGTGACATTTCAGTCGACACCAATTGGGCAGACCTCAACAAAAAACAACTCCAAAAGCTTGGCCGTCAGCTTACCGCCGCCAGCTTTCAGGTTAAGGGTAAGAGTACTAACAAAGAGGAGTTTGTCACAGCGGGTGGGATACAACTCAAGGAGATCAATTTTAAGACCTTTAGCAGTAAGGTGTTACCGAATCTCCACATGGCTGGAGAAGTCCTAAATATTGATGCCTTGACTGGCGGATTCAACTTCCAGGCTGCATGGACTGGTGGCTGGATTGCCGGCGAATCCATGGCCTTGGATTAGTTTTCTAAGTGAGATCAAATAAGTTCCAGATAGACTCGTCAGGCGGCTCTGCTGTAATGACAACGGGCTCCTTTTTAACCGGATGAACAAAACTCATCTCACGACAGTGCAAGTGAATAGAACCATCCACATTAGGAGAAGGATGTCCATATTTCACATCACCACGGATCGGGCATCCAATACGAGATAATTGAACTCTAATCTGATGAGGGCGTCCTGTCAAAGGATGTACTTCCAGCAGATGATGCCCGGCCAAGCCGGCTTTCAAGGCATAGGTCAACTCCGACTTTTTAGCATTCTTATTGCGGTTACTTGGACGATCAAAGGCTTTCGCTTTATTGATGTTCGTATCCTTAATAAGATAATGTGTCAAATGCCCTTCCAGTGGATTGGGGCGAGTATCAGTAATCGCCCAATAGGTCTTCTGAATGGCCTTTTCTTGGAACAGCTTATTCATCCTGGTCAGGGCCTTGCTCGTCCGTGCAAATACCACGACGCCACTTACGGGACGATCTAGCCGGTGAATGGTACCAAGAAACACCGCACCAGGTTTAGCATAGCGGTCCTTGATATATGCCTTAACTGCTTCACTAATCGGCATGTCGCCGGTAATATCCCCTTGAACCAGCCAGCCTGCCGGCTTGTTAACAGCAATAAGATGATTATCTTCGTAGATTACCTGAAGGTCTACCATAATTTCCATTTAAACCGCAAAACTATGAAATTATCTCTTGGGTTTTCACCCTGCCCAAACGACACTTTCATTTTTGATGCCATGATACATGGTAAGATTGATACAGAGGGGCTTGAATTTGAAGTGATTCTGGGCGATGTTGAAGAACTCAACCAAAGGGCATTTCGTGGAGATTTAGACATTACCAAACTCAGTTTTCATGCTTTTGCTCACCTGACAGCTACCTATTGCCTATTAGATGCAGGCAGTGCACTAGGTAGAAACTGCGGGCCATTGTTGATTGCCAAAACACCAAAAAGCGCCGAAGAAATCGAGGCTGGCAAGATCGCAATACCAGGTAAATACACCACCGCCAATTTCTTGCTCAATCTTGCTTTTCCAAAGGCACAACATAAGGAGGAGGTTCTATTTTCTGAAATCGAAGGAGCCGTAATGCATGATAAAGTGGATGCTGGTCTTATTATCCACGAAAATCGGTTTACCTATCAGGACAAAGGTCTCGTTAAATTGATGGATCTAGGAGAATATTGGGAGTCTACCACCGGTATGCCTATTCCACTGGGAGGCATCGTGGCGAATCGACAATTAGAGCCCCAAATTCTTGAAACCGTAAATCGTGTACTTCAGCGTAGCGTTGAATATGCCTTTGCGAATCCTAAATCGGCCCTACCCTATATTAGACAGCATGCGCAGGAGATGGAAGAGGAAGTTATGTATGCTCATATCAACCTCTATGTCAATGAGTTTAGCCGCAACCTTGGCAAAGAAGGAAAGGCTGCGGTCCAATATTTATTTGATAAAGCAGTTCAACTGGGACAGATTCCGGTTTTGGAATCTTCCGTCTTTCTACATCCTTTTGAAGAGGTGCAATAAAGCAAATTTTGACAGCGCTTCAATTATTGAAAGTCTTTGCTATTTTTGCGGCGCTAATACCAAATTCCTAACCACTTTAACCAAACATCATGATCATTGGTGTACCCAAGGAAATTAAAAACAACGAAAACCGGGTAGCCCTTACCCCGGCCGGTGCGCTGGAACTCAGCAAGCACAATCATACGGTCTACGTACAATCAACAGCTGGGGATGGCAGCGGTTTCAGCGACGATGAGTATCGTCAGGCCGGAGCTCAAATCCTAGATACGATTGAAGCGGTTTATGAAATTGCTGAGATGATTATCAAGGTGAAAGAGCCTATCGCATCGGAATACAACTTGATCAAAGAAAATCAACTCGTCTTCACCTACTTTCATTTCGCCTCCCATCAGCCTTTGACCGAAGCTATGATCAAGAGTAAGGCGATCTGCTTAGCCTATGAGACCGTAGAGTTAGCAGATAGAAGCTTGCCTCTACTGGTTCCTATGTCGGAGGTGGCAGGTAGAATGGCCGTTCAAGAGGGAGCCAAATACCTGGAGAAGCCGATGAAAGGTAGAGGAGTTCTTTTGGGAGGTGTCCCAGGCGTGCCACCAGCCAAAGTCCTGGTATTGGGTGGAGGTATCGTCGGAACACAATCCGCGAAGATGGCTGCTGGTTTGGGCGCTCAGGTTACGATTCTCGACATCAACCTGGCGAGACTGCGATACTTGGCAGACGTAATGCCTGCCAATGTAAATACCGTCTACTCTAATGAATACAATATTCGTTCCTTGATCAAGGATCATGATTTAATCGTAGGAGCGGTATTGATCCCTGGCGCTAAGGCTCCAAACTTGATCACCCGCGATATGCTAAAGGAAATGCGCCCAGGAACTGTGCTAGTGGATGTAGCTGTGGATCAAGGTGGTTGTATTGAAACCTGCACCCCTACTACACACGAGGATCCAACTTTCGTGATCGATGATGTAGTGCACTATTGTGTAGCGAACATGCCAGGGGCAGTTCCCTATACATCGACTATCGCCTTGACCAATGCTACCTTGCCTTATGCTCTACAGTTGGCTAATAAAGGATGGGAGCAAGCTTGCCGTGACAATGTTCCTTTACGAAAAGGATTAAACGTGATTAAAGGAGATGTGGTATATAAAGGAGTAGCAGATGCGTTCGACTTACCATTAGTGGATGTGGATACCTTCTTATAGACAGCAGTTCTACTTCTGATCTGCATACAATAAAAAAGTCGCCAGGCATGCCTGGCGA
>CAJXPD010000047.1 GCA_913057785.1 uncultured Lewinella sp.
GGAAGATGCTGCGTAATACCATGAAAACTTTCCTAAAGGGAGATCCGTTTTTACAAGATGAATTATTTAGTCTGCGGCCAGAGAGATTATCAGTGGAGGACTTCGTCGAATTGACTAAGGAGGTGGAAAAGCGTGTCGGCGAATAAACTGGCCCAATTACAGAGGACTTTTAAAACCACAACATAATGAGTTTAGAAACAAAAATCATGCAAGACCTCAAAGAGGCCATGCGCAATAAAGATCAAGCAGGGCTAAGAGGTATTAGAGCCATTAAGGCAGCTATTCTATTGGTGAAAACAGATGGTACCGGCAAGGAATTAGATGAGGCCGGAGAGATTAAATTGCTGCAAAAGCTAGTCAAGCAACGCAAAGACTCATTGGATATTTATCAAAAGCAGGGACGCGAGGATCTGGCCAAGGTAGAAGAAGAAGAAATTGCAGTAATCGAGCGATACTTGCCAAAGCAATTGGATCCTGCTGAATTGGAAGGAATTATCAAAGAACTAATTGCCGAACTAGGAGCGAGTTCTATGAAAGATATGGGCCGAGTGATGGGTGCTGCTTCGCAGAAATTAGCAGGTAAGGCAGATGGGAAAACCATCTCGGGCATTGTGAAAGGCCTGTTGTCCTAACTAAAGACTGAACATTAGCTAGTCAAAATAAAACCAGATTATAAACACCATGGAGAGAGATTTCTTAAAACAATTAGGCCTGGAGGCGAATAATGCTGGAACCAGTACTGGGTCTAAATCCACCAATTCGGGAGATTACATTGCTTCTTACTCACCAGTGGATGGTGCCTTAATCGGGCATGTCAGCCAGACCACGAAAGAGGAATATGAGCAAGTCGTAGCAGCAGCACAGGCTGCATTTTTGGAATGGAGACAACTGCCAGCTCCTAAACGTGGCGAGATTGTTCGTCAGTACGGAGAAGCTTTAAGAAAATACAAGGATCCTCTAGGGCGATTGGTATCCTATGAAATGGGTAAGAGCCTACAAGAGGGCTGGGGTGAAGTGCAGGAAATGATTGATATCTGTGACTTTGCAGTGGGTTTATCTCGCCAGCTATATGGCTTAAGTATGCACTCTGAGCGCCCATTGCACCGTATGTACGAACAATGGCACCCACTAGGGATTGTCGGGATTATCTCTGCTTTTAATTTTCCAGTGGCAGTTTGGTCGTGGAATTCCATGATTGCCATGGTTTGTGGGGATGTTTGTATCTGGAAGCCATCAGAGAAGACGCCATTATGCGGCGTGGCTTGTCAGAATATCCTGATGGAAGTATTGCAAGCCAATGATGTGCCGGAAGGAGTAAGCTGCCTGATCAATGGTGATTACAAGGTGGGAGAGTTTATGACGCATGATGGCAGGGTGCCTCTTGTATCAGCTACAGGAAGTACGAGAATGGGCAAAATCGTTGCTGCTGCCGTTGGAGCGCGCCTAGGAAAAAGCTTGTTAGAGCTAGGAGGTAATAATGCCATAATCGTTACACCAAGTGCCGATGTAAATGTAGTACTTACTGGAGCGCTATTTGGTGCAGTAGGTACGGCCGGCCAACGTTGTACCACAACTCGCCGATTGATCATTCACGAAAGTGTATATGATGAGGTAAAGGCTAAATTGAGCAAAGCTTACGGCCAGCTTCGCATAGGAAATCCTTTGGATCAAAACATGCACGTCGGACCGCTTATCGATACTCAGTCCGTAGATAACTACCTTAAGGCGATTGACCGAGTGAAAGAAGAAGGAGGAAGCTTTATTGTTGAAGGGGGCGTGTTGGAAGGAGAGGCCTATAGCAGCGGGTGCTATGTTAAGCCATGTATTGCGGAAGTGGAAAACCACTTTGCAATTGTGCAACATGAGACTTTTGCTCCTATCCTTTATTTGATTAAGTACAAAGACCTAGATGAGGCTATTGCCTTGCAGAATGGTGTTCCACAAGGGCTTTCTTCTGCCATCATGACCGATAGCGTGCGAGAAGCAGAGGCTTTCTTATCCAGTGCTGGCTCGGATTGTGGGATCGCAAACGTGAATATTGGAACCAGTGGTGCAGAAATCGGAGGAGCATTCGGTGGAGAAAAAGAAACGGGAGGTGGCCGCGAGAGTGGTTCAGACGCCTGGAAGGCTTACATGCGCCGCCAAACCAATACGATTAACTACAGTAAAGAAGTGCCCTTGGCACAAGGAATTAAGTTTGATTTGTAAGACAAAAAACTTAGGGGGAATGAAAACTCATTCCCCCTTTATATTTTAAGCATTTACAGCAGCTTCCCAAAGTGGAGATGGATACCTTCCTTCTCTGACAAGTTTTGAAAAAGCTTCCTGCACAATCGGCTTGTCGTCCTTATAGGTGACGCCATACCAACGATCTTCACTGACTAGTACCTTCACCTCAATTCTTCCGTCGTTGATGTAGTTGTCCACGAATAATGGAATATAGAACTCTGCCTTAGGTTGATCTTGGTGATCCTGCACAAATTGTACAAAATCCTTCGTGATCTCGTCGAATATACTGTGGTGAAAGCCCCAGAAATTCATTGAAACCAAATCGTCATTTTTTAAAGGATACAATTGATCATCCTCACCGAGATAGTGGATAACTCCCTCTACCCTCCGGATCTTATGTCTTTCATTCACCTCCGTGAGCATATGCTGATCATCCATAGTAGCTACACCTCTATTGACCGTACCATGATCGGAAAGCGTATTACTAATGACATACCCTACCATTGATTGCGTCTTAGGTGTGCAATCATTGATTAGGAAATGGGCCATGGTTTTAAAACCATCAATACCGTAATAATCGTCTGCATTAATTACGGCAAAGGGCTCGTTAATTAGATCTTTAGCTACCAGGACGGCATGCCCAGTTCCCCATGGTTTCAGGCGTTCAGGAAATTCCGTGATGCCCTCCACAGGGCTATCAAATTCCTGAAAGGCATATTCAATCGCTATTTTTCCTTCAAACTGACTGCCTATCTTTTCTTTAAATGCTGCTTCAATCTCTTTCCGAATAACGAAGACGACCTTCCCAAATCCAGCGTTGATCGCATCGTAGATAGAGTACTCGATAATTGTTTCGCCTGTAGGTCCAACAGCATCTACCTGTTTCAGACCGCCATAGCGACTTCCCATTCCAGCAGCTAAGATCAAAAGCGTAGGTTTCACTGGCTCGTGGTTTTTAAGTGATGAAAGAATGACTTCTCCTGACTTAGTTGACATATACCTTCGCAGTTAGATCAGTCAAAGCCTTATCTGTTATTTAGAAATTAAAGTGTTGACATAGAAGGGCCTCAGTGGATGGCGTTGTTTGTCTTTCCTTCAAGGTTTGTTTACGGTAGCCTAAAGACCGAGGAATTATTTTGAATCTACCCATCCCTGAACAGACGGATTGTCCTCGATTGAAGTGACAGAGCATCATTACTCTGCTCTCTTACTGACCGCAATGTTAACATTTTGCCACCATAAGCCCTAACTTCTAGGCCCTATTTATAGGAGACTAAACGGTTTTTCCTACGTCTTGTTGCGATAAACTCGAATGAAGGGAAAGTATTTATGGGGTGGTGGAGCGGGTATGCTGGGCTTCTTTTTTGGCGATTGTAGCTTTGATAAAGGCATTTACTTCTTGGTCAATTTGCCAGCGGTGGACAAGTGATCCAAATAAGAGGATAAAACACCCTAATCCGAAGATTAAGTTTCGACTGAGTTCTACTGACATTGTCCAATCGCCCATAAAGGGACGAACAAATAATACCTCTACACAGATGATGATTGCTGCTAGGAAAAACATCAGAATACTTGCCGCTCGGGAATGCCGAATGATGGCCGGGTTCATTTTTCGAAGGCACTTCTTTAAGAATTGGCCAACCTCCTCTTTTTCTGGGTTGATTCGGACCAGTTCACGGAGGATGTAGTCAGCCTTTTTATAAGACAAGGTATTATAAAAGGAAGCCGCCTTTCTGAATAAGAGATGATAAAAAACATCCTTACCGTCCAAATACTTGATGTTATTATTGATGCTGTACTCAATTACATAGTCTACCAGCAGTAGGTGCTTCCGGTAGGAGCCAATCTCAAACAAAGCATCAGTATAAGCGAACAGTAATTCGAAAAACTCTTGAAATTCTAGCCCTTTAATATCATCCTCCCGTTCTTCATAAAAGCGCACCATATCTCGATAGGCCTTTTCATCAAGCGCCTTGAAGTCACGATAAATTTTCGAGTGATATGTGGATTTAAAGGTTGACATTAGAACGTTATAAAAGGCTGTATAAAATCGGCTTGCTTGGACTTACATCCAAATCAAGGCTCGTAATCTGGAGGTTTAACAAATATAGTCCGTCTTTGATCTCATTATGTACGTAAATTAATTCACTAATGGTGCACTTTTGTCGGACATTGTCGGGATATTTCCAAAAGGCTCGATGGGCTAACAATTTACCTTCATCCTCCTCCCGGTCAACGGAAGGAAGATCAATCAACAGATGTTGGATACCGCAATCTACAAGATAGTGGACGGCATTCTTATCTAGATAAGGAGGGTTAGTGCCAGAGTAAGAGTGAGTTAGTTTCCAGTCCTCATTCGGAAGGGTTCTAATAATAAAGGCTTCCGCTTCCCCTGGGTGTAATAATTCCTGAATCAAGTCTACATCTATTCTTCGGTCTCCATTATCTAGACGTCTTGGGTACAGGCTTACCAACTTTGCAATAAAGTGAAATTGTTTCAGGTGATCATTGATTACATGTCGTTCCTTAGCGATGTGACCCACGCATTCGGTGTGTGTGCCATTGCCATGTGGATTCATTTTTACATTAAAAAAATTGACAAGTCCCCCTTCTGTAGTTGAACCGATAAATTCTCCTGAACGGACTGGACTCATTTCAGGGTAGGGGGCATAAAAGCAGTTAGGATTGTCCATCCCATCTCGAAGTGGAATGGAAATGTCTAGCGGCTGCTGGAGATTGGCGCTATAGGTGTGTTCAAGATGTTTGATATGCACGATCATGACAAAAAAACAACATTTTTCGAGCGTCTAATATTGTAAGGCAGAACCTTAAAATACAAAAGTTTGTCTCAATCGAAATCGAGACAAACTAAGAGACATCTACTTCATGCTGGGTCTTCTAGACTTTCAGGAGTTGTATCACGTTTTGAATAGAAACAGACTGGTATTTAGCACCATAAATACGGCCGCCAGTCCAACAGAAAGACATTGAGAATGACCTACGGTCCACTTAACAAACTAATGCGAGAAAACATCTTAACATCTTTCGGACTGGCGACTCTGGGTATGAAGACTACTGATGCTGTTATTTAGCTATGCGAATTTTATTGCTGTAAGCCCTTCTCCCGGCCATAATATGGTACACGTAGATCCCGGAGGATATCCGATTGCCCCAAGTTTGGAAATTATGGCGATGAGTCCCTGACATTTGATAGCCTTCGAAGAGGGTTTCTACCGGACGTCCTAGGATGTCAAAGATTTGGACCTTGACAGGCATCGATTCCGGCAGCGTATACTCCACCACGATTCGCCCTTGATCATATAAGGCTCGATGATTGAGTAAAGCGGCTTGTTGGTCTACCGTCGAAGTTGGAGTTTGACAAGTCAAGCCTAGTTCCGGTAGTCGTTCAAAACTGCGACCAAGTACTTCATCGACCAAATTGGGATCAATGCAGAGCCAATTCTCGAGTACTGTACTGTAGATCTGGCGAAAATCGAGGTCATATTGTAGGTTGCCCACTTGATCTAGATTCTGGAGATCGGGAGCAGCCCCTAGGAATCCATTCCCGTTTAAGCCTTCACCAAATAGGATCATTGGTGCAGCGGCTCCGTGGTCGGTCCCTCCCGATGCATTCTGTTCAATTCTTCTGCCAAACTCTGAGAAGGACATGCTTAGCACCCTATGAGCCATGCCTGAAGCTGCCAGGTCTTCATAAAAAGCCTTTACTGAAGTTGTTAAATTGTACATCAAGTTCGGGTGAGTTCCATTTTGATTGGCGTGGGTATCAAACCCATCTAGGGTGACCATGTACAATTTAGTTTCTAAGCCTCCCTTGATTAATCTGGCCACCAAGGCTAGTTGCTCCCCTAGATTTGGCCCATACTCAACCGTATTGGTGCCTACTTCATAGGCTGAGGCTATAATTTCGGCATAACGGAATGTGCTATTGGCCACCGTACGTACAAAACTTAATTGCTCTCCGTAGTAGCATTCAGGAACATCCAGGGCGTTGTATAGCTCTCCGTTTTGGGCGATCTGGAATAATTCCTCTGGCTCATTTACAAACACCCCCATGTTGACCCCTTCTTCATTATTGAAGGTCAAGGTGCCGGTACTACCAATTTGAATGGCCTGGGGGGATTCTGGAGGGTCGGTAACATAATCAGGGTACTGGCGATCTAACAATCGTCCCAGCCAACCACTGGAATCTAAGGTGTTGGCATCACTGGAGGAGGACCAGATATCTGTAGATCGGAAGTGAGAGAGGTTTTGGTCTTCATAGCCTACACTGTTCACCACCTTCATTGCTCCATCTTCCCACATCTCCTGCACGCTAGCCATGGTATTAGGCATGGCAAAACTGTCATTTAAGTTAATCAGTTGATCTTCAGGGATGGCAATAGTAGGGCGGTAATTTTTATAGGTGCCGTAATCAAAAATGGGCACTATCATATTCAAACCATCATTCCCGCCTTTGAATCGAATCAGAACCAAAATATTATCTGATTCTGTGGTGTTTAGGGCCATGCCTAAGGGAGCAGATGAAAGGGCAGTCAGCGGCGTTCGGCCAAGCAACATGGAAACGCTACCGGCAATACCCAGGTTTTTCATGAAAGTCCGGCGACTCCAGCTTTGGTGATCGTGTGCATGGGCCGCACCATGTTCAAGTGCACTGCCAAATCGGCCTTTCGGTTTTTGATCTTTATGATGATTACACATGGTAATTGAATTTTGAATTTAAGATGAGCGAGATACCAATCAGCGGGATTTACTGCATTTGGAATTCAGGAAGTCGAGCAAAATGTCGAATCAATAGGGCAATTTGGATGGGTACAGTATCCCATTCCAGGTTCCAATCACCACTATCAAAGTAGTTTTGAGGGACTTCCCACTTGAGTACGGTAGCTGCGCTATCATACATTTCTGGAGAATACAGACCGTTTGAGAGGAAATAGTCTGCAAATACTTGAGCGATGAAGTAAGGATCATTTGAACTATCCGTAAGGCTTTTGGCTAGCTCACGGAAAAATTCAGGTTGGTTTTCGTAGATGTAAAAAATGATAAAGTCCAATCCTTGCCAACGGCCGGTGAGGCTATTGCTATCCATCCAGCTTCGATTACCTGGCCAACCCGCTACATCTACTGGGCTGAACAAGGTATGACCTAGATTGAAGCCCAGGTAGCCAATTCCTTCTACCACCTCCTCGTTAACAGGTACGCCCGATTCACGTACGAAACTGATAAGACAATCCAAGGGGCTCTTGACAATAGTACCCGAAACATAAGTGTCAAAGAAGTGCTCACTTTTAAAGAGCTGTCTAATGACTGGCGCTAGCTCAAACCCACTTTCTTGGAAGGTAGTGGCTAGTTCCGCTACTATGGCATCATCCATCTGAGGATGAACAAAATGCTCGTAAAGTTTCCCACATATATACTTGGCAATTAGTTCGGCTCGATCTTCGAAGAGGATATCATGGAGTTCATCATATCCCCAGTTTCCCGTTTTACCAAAGACCGTTTTCTCTCCATCGTCATGGTAGACATTGACGAAGCCTATCGGGCCACAAGGAGAGAAATAGCCGACCCAACCGGTGAGCGCACGCGCCGCCTCCTGAATATCTTCCTGGGTGTAGCCGTTGTCTTGCCCTAAGGTAAATAGCTCGAATAATTCTCTAGCGTAGTTTTCATTTGGTTCAATATTGGTATTTTGGACGCCATTTAGGAAGACTAGCATAGCGGGGGTTCTCCCCATTTCATGGGTAAAGGTCTTGAAGTTACCAAAGGCGTATTGTTGTAGGAGTTTATGATATTGGTAGAGTTGCGAAGGACATTGGTAGCTTTCGAAACGAGTCACAAAATGGCTGTGCCAAAACAAAGCCATTTTCTCCCGAAATCCGTTGGAGATCATATCTCTTACCCATTGCAGAATCCAACTGATTACCTGCTCTTGACGTTGCTCGTTAAAGTCATCATAGTCACTGATCAGCCAATCTGCCCATTCTGGAGCGGTAGGAAGCGGTAAATCTAGGGCTTCATCCAAAATCTGATCTACTAGATCGGAAGCGCTTTTTGTCATACCTTCCTCAACTTGTTGGGGCGTAGCGCCAAAGCCCATTCGGCGGTAGAGGTGTAGTACCTGGTCCTGTGTGAGGTTGCCCACGTATGGGGCAAGCGTACCATTGGCACAGTTTGTAACCGGCATAGTTAATAGCTTTTAGTGAATTAAGAACAATTCAACCTTCTCCGATAATCATTTGTGGGTAGCATTTTAGCGAGAAGGATTGCAACCTACGGAAGCAAGAGTTTTAGCTAAAGGGCTGACTTAATAGCACAAAAATTGTCAGAGAATCCAATTCAATTGATTCTTCGAGGTTTTGTTGATGTAAACGAGCTACCTTATTTTTACCCTACCTTAGTTTTTTATTTTTTGAAAAAAAGAAATCTATGGCTGTCCCTCGGCAATTCGCAATCTCAGATATACATGGCTGCAATTTAACCTTTGGCAACCTTCTGAATCAAATAAAACTGACTACAGATGATGAGCTTTATATCCTAGGTGATCTGATCGATAGAGGACCTGATAGTAAAGGAGTCTTTGATCGGATATTTCGCATGCAAGAAGAGGGTTACCAAATTCATTGCCTGCGCGGGAATCACGAGCAATTATTTTTGGATGCAGTGAGGGATGAGGAGGCCGCTGTAGGTATGTGGGAAGTTAATGGTGGAACTCAAACGATGCGCAGCTTTGGAGTGATGCGTCCTTCCCAGATCCCAGACTTATACCGCCAATTTATGGCCGAACTTCCTTATATTTTCGAGTTAGAAGATTATGTATTAGTCCATGCTGGCCTCAATTTGAAACGCCATTTTCCATTAATGGATATCAAGAGCATGATGTGGATTCGGCGCTGGTACAGCGACTTTGAGGATAACCGAGCGGAACAATGGTTGGACGATCGAATCATTGTGCATGGCCATACGCCAATACCAAATACAAAAACAGCAAACATGCTACAGCAGATTGATCGTTTACCAGTGGTGAATATCGACAATGGCTGTGTTTTTGCGGGCCGACAAGTGGGCTTAGGGGCTCTATGTGCTTTTGATCTTACTCATCAGCAGCTGTTTTGGGAGCCCTTCGAAGGATAAGAAATGAATTACCTCTTGAAGCGTTGTATGAATTCACGGATCAATTCATTCACATCCGGAGAGACTTTAGAGAGCAACACTAGTGGCAGATAAATAGCCATTACCACACTAGATTTTATGGCAATATCTAGTATAGTATGCCAGGTACTTGGTCCAGTGGAGGGAATAAAATAGGCCCCTATCGTCGCGAAACCAGCAATAGCAAGTAATTTGGTGGTTGCGCTACTAAAGGGGTGGATTCCAAACTTCCAATAGATAAAGATCAGCTTGACGAGGTTATACAGACTGAGTGCTACCAAGGTGGCTAAGGCCACGCCAATTATTCCCAGTGATAAGGTTTTGATGAAGAAGAGGTTGGTGAAAATGTTGAAAATGCCTAGGATCAGAATGGCATATAGACCAAAACGGTAATAAGGAGAGAAGTTGATAATTGGGTTATTTACGCTTGTGGCCATATCGATAATCCGTGCCAAACCTACCAATAAGACGATAATTACTCCCTGACGAATAAACGCTGGATCGCTTGACTTGGCCTCTTCAAAGGGCATTAAGTGGAACAGGTTTTCTACAGAACAGGCTACCAGTGCATAGAGCAAAAGACCCACGACCAATAAGTTGACCGAGGCCCCTTTATAGATTTTGCTCACCTCCACAAAGTCCGATTCCTTAATAGCCTTTGTAATGATAGGAGAACTGATCTGGTTGACCGCATTTGTAGGGATGGCTATAGCATTTCCGATGAAAGCTGCTATGGTGAATATGCCATTGCTTTCCAAATCTATCAAGGTGGAAATCATAAAGGAGTCTATCCGAAAGGCAAGTACACTACCGATACCTCCAAATAATCCGAATATTGCATAATTGCCTATGCGTTTTCGCCGATCAGCAGTTAGGAAGCTCCATTTTCTAGTAAAATTCAAGTGCCCCAGCCGACGCAAGTAGATGACGATTGCGGCTAGCATGGTTAAGAAGTTGATGACTACCGCCCAGACCAGAAAGGATAAAGAGATGATTTCAAAGTACCATAGGAGCACGACCGTAGGTAAAACGATCTTAATGAAGTTTTGGAAAATCGCTGGAACGGCAATCCTACCGTAATTTGTGCTGTAGTTATATAATAACTGAAAAAAGGCTAGACAAATGGCTATTGGGACAAAGTACATCCAAAAGGTCTGGAAACTCTCCTCCCTACCACTCTCCTGCAAATATTCCTGAATAGGAACACGAAAACTGACCACTAAAAGAACGAAGATAAGCGTTGCAATGGCGGGCACACTCAATACAAATGAAAACATACCGTTGTTCTCCCCATTCTCGGTCTTAAACTCCGGGAAAAACTTAATCGTGACACCGCCAAACCCAAGGAGTAAAAAAGGAGCGATTAGCGTACCGGTATCAATCAAGAAACGGGCTAGCCCAACCGTTTCGGTTGCTAAAGGATAAATAAAAGTGACGCTAATAGCACCGATGGCTACCCCCAGGTAGTTTACGATACTTTGTTTAATTGCTTGTCTTTTGATTATCCCCATCTAGCCTAGACATTACTGGTATCTTCCAAACGCAATATCACCATTTATTAATACTTTTGAGGCGCTTTAGCAATGATCAAAAAATAACTTCTCGTTTTTGTAGAAGATCCTTCGGCACCCTACTTCATTATTTTTTTCTGCCGTAGCGCTGCTATGCCTTCAAAAAATGCCTCGTTGGGTACCAAAAACGCTTTCTCAAAATACGGAACTTATTCATTGTTCATTGCTTAGCCGAAAAACGAGGGAAAGCAACTACTTGTTTCATAGATCCGATGATGGAAGTCAGTTTATATTCTTCAATTTAGCACAGAATGGGTAACCAACAACTTAGAAAACATCTTAAGCCCACTTTAGCAAGTCGGTATCGATATTGGCGAGAAAGCCGGAGGCTAGGCTTTTGTGGAGAGGGAATCCATTTTGAAAAGGATGTGCATCTAATGCGTTATCCAAAGAATATCTCCTTGGGAGCCAATATGGTGCTCAAATCCGGCGCTAGAATTTGTGCCTGTAATGAAAGGGCTGTTGTCAGTATTGGAGAGAATACTACTTTCGGCTACCACTCCTATTTGTTTGCCTCCGAGCGGATCGAAATTGGAAGCAACTGTCTAATTGCTCCCTTTGTTTATCTGGTAGATAGTGATCATACCATCGCTCGCGACCAATTGATCAACAAACAGCCCAATCAGACTGCCGCAATCGAAATTGGTGACGATGTATGGATTGGAACTGGAGCAAAGATCTTGAAGGGGGTGCGCATTGGCACAGGCGCAGTGATCGCCGCTGGAGCCTTGGTAAAGGATGACGTGGAAGCGTATGCCATCGTAGGTGGAATTCCGGCGAAGAAGATTAGTGAACGCGTGTAATCTAGGTCATGGATGGCCTAGAAACTTAAGAAAACTATATGAAAAGGAATACTTGGCAGGGCAAACACGGCCCGTTATTGATAGCAGAAATTGGCGGAAATCACGAAGGGGATTTCGACTATGCTAAGGCCTTAACGGAATTGGCAATCGGTGCAGAAGTGGATTTTGTCAAATTTCAGCTGTATTCTGGCGATACCTTAGTCAGTAAGTTGGAAAACCCGGTTCGCAATCAACATTTCAAGAAGTTTGAATTAAGTCAAGCACAGTATATAGAATTGGCAGAAATGTGTCAAGCAGCGGGAGTGGGCTTCATGGCCTCCGTTTGGGATCCCGCTTATTTCGACTGGATTGACTCATATATGCCCATTTATAAAATTGGATCAGGCGATATGACGGCCTATCCTGTCCTGAAAGCTACGGCTGCCTTGAAAAAGCCTATTATTCTTTCAACCGGTTTGTCTACGCTACAAGAGGTATTGGAAGCGGTGCGTTATATTCAGCAGCAGGATGATTTGTATAATGATCCCGACTATTTATCTGTTTTGCAATGCACTTCAATGTATCCCATCCCTGCAAGCGCCGCACATCTGGCGGTCATGCAATCCTATCGGGACATGACGGGTTTGCCGGTTGGTTATTCAGATCATACTGAAGGAAGTAAAGCCTTAGAAATAGCAGTGGCGATGGGGGCCGAAGTGCTGGAATTCCATTTTACGGATAGTAGAGAAGGTAAAAGCTTTAGAGATCACAAGGTGTCCCTAACGCAAGCCGAGGTACTTGAACTAATTGAAGCTATTCAAGTGATTTACCAATTGAGGGGAGATTCCCTGAAGCAACCGCTGGAGGTGGAAGGTGATCATGTTGTAACTTTTAGGCGAAGTGTTTATCCAAAGAGGGACTTAGCTGCAGGTGCAGTGGTGCAAGCTGAAGATTTGATCTGCTTACGACCCAATACTGGCATTGATGCACGAGAGTTTGATCAATTGATTGGAAAAAAGCTTTTGGTAGATGTGAAGAAACATCAGAAACTAGCGTATTCGTTCTTTGCGGAGTAAAAGTAAACAGGCCTATTGCCGATTAATTTGGTAGCTCATGTTTTTACGTCAATATCTATGGTTACGGGAAAAGCTTCCGATATGGAAGGGCTCGCTGTTTCGCTGGCTTTTTGCCGGAGAGCAACTACAGATTGAAGAAGGCTTCAAGTGTGATTCTTGGCCATCGGTAAACATAACGGACGGAGCGAAAGTATACATTGGCCCGAAGGTACACCTGAGGCGGAACGTAGAAATCAGAGCTCATGGCCAGTCTGAGGTTAGACTAGAGGGAAATATCCGAATTGATCGAGGTGTTCGAATTTTAGCAGCCAACTCAGCTAAGATTATCATCGAGAAGGGAACCCGCATTGGGCTCTATACCGTACTAAATGGAGGAGATTCCATACAGATTGGGAACAAGGTATTAATTTCAGGATTTGTGTATTTGCAGACCAGCATGCACAATCACCAGCGAGAAGGCAAGATTCAGGATCAAGGTTATTCACACGCGCCGATCACCTTAGCCGAAGATGCCTGGTTAGGGGCTCATGTGGTTGTTCTTCCAGGAGTGACCATTGGGAAAGGAGGGGTAGTTGGTAGTAATGCCGTGGTTACGAAAGATGTACAAGCTTTCGAAGTGGTAGGAGGGGTGCCTGCCAAAGTACTTAAAACCAGATCCTAGTCGTTTTCATAAAGAAATTGTATAAGCGCAGCAGATAAAAGGGAACACAATGCCGAAGCTAACAATATATATCACGAATTATAATTACGGGCGGTACATTAGACAAGCGATCGAAAGCGTATTACATCAAAGTTTTCAGGACTTTGAGTTATTGATCATTGATGATGGTTCCACCGACAACTCGAAAGAGATTATTGAAGATTACGCTGATTATCCTCAAATTGAAGTGATTTATCAGCAAAACAAAGGGCTGAATATCACCAACAATATTGCCCTTCGCTTAGCAAAGGGGAAATATATCATGCGATTGGATGCCGATGACTATTTGCAGGAAAAGGCGTTAGAGAAAATGGTGTCGCTGCTGGAAGCAGATGATGATTTAGGAATGGTTTTCCCAGACTACTTCCTGGTCGATCAACATAACGATACCATTGCCGAAATTAAGCGGCATGATTTTGATGGAGAGGTTGGATTGTTTGACTTGCCTGCCCACGGGGCTTGCACGATGATCAGGCAGCAATTCCTGAAATCGGTTGGAGGATATGATGAAAGTTATTCTTGCCAGGATGGTTATGAACTCTGGATTAAGTTTATTGCCAGATTTAAGGTAATCAACATTCGAGAGCCACTGTTTTGCTACCGGCAGCATGGCCAAAACTTGACTTCCAATGAGAATCGGATCTTAGATACACGTAGAGCGATCAAAGATAATTTCATACTCAAGAATGAAATACCAAGGGCAAAAACGATTGCCATCATCCCCGTTAGAGATACTCGCCTAAAGGATGAGACGGTTGCCTTTCTGAAGCTTGGAGAAAAACGTTTACTGGACCTGAAAATCGAGGCAGCTTTAGCCTCAAGGCTATTGGAGAAAGTGGTGGTTACCTCCGATGATGAACGCATAGCAGCCCATCTTTCGACTACATACGGGGATAACGATCGAGTCATCTTTGTTGAAAGACCTAGCGAAATGGCTCGCTATAATGTCTCCCTACACGAAACGATAAATCTTATCCTAAATCATGGTAAGCTGTCAAAGGTCAAGGTAGAGGCCTTTATGATACTAGCTGTTGAGTTCCCTTTCTTGAGTGGAAATGATGTAGATAATGCGATTAATACCCTTGCCATTTTTAAAGCTGACTCTGTATTAAGTGTGCGGATAGAGCGATCCACTTTCTATCAACATCATGGTAGTGGAATGGTACCTATTTTGGAACAAGATAAATTCACCAAGCTGGAGCGTGAAGCCTTATATCGAGGGGTAGGTGGTTTGATGTTATGTTCCTTGAGTGCTTATAAAACAGAGCAGAAGCTTCTGCCAGGGAAGGTGGGCCATATTGTCGTAGATGAATTAACTGCTCAAGGCATTTTCTCTGCTTTTGATCTGGAGGTGGCTAGAGGGATCGTGGCCAATCGCCAATCTCAGTTTGAATCCCCTGTTCAATCTTAGTACGCATGTTAGAACGACTTTTTCAATATCTAGGACTTTTGGCGGCTAGTTTTGTGAGCCTATTGAAGGTTATAGTTAGATCAAACTTAATGCTCAAAACGCCGTCCGTTCAGGAAAGGGAATGTGTAATTCTAGGTAATGGCCCTTCTCTGAAAAAGTTACTGGCCGACAGGCTGGAGGATTTGAGGGGAAAGGATCTGATTTGCGTGAATAAGTTTCCCGATACGGAAGTGTTTACTCAGTTAAAACCCCGACACTTCATCTTTGTCTCTCCTGAATATTGGGTTGATGATCCTGCCAATCCCAATACCGCTATTCGACAGAACATTATTAATGCCCTTATTGAAAAAAGTACTTGGGAGATCACGCTCTTTTGTCCCTACAAAGGGAAAAAAGCAAAAGACTGGTTAAATAATATCCGGAGGAATAAGAACATCAATATCGTCTTCTTCAATGATACACCGATTGAAGGGCTATCCTCCTGGAATCGCTTTTTTATGGGGAAAGGATGGGGCCTTCCAAGGCCACACAATGTGCTAATCCCTGCCATTAGCATGGCGATCAATAGCGGATATAAGGAGATCTATCTGGCAGGAGCTGATCATTCCTGGCTACCCATGATCTCAGTGAATGATAAGAATCAAGCACTGGTAAACCAACAGCATTTCTATGACGAAAATGCTACGAAAAGTGATCTCATGTATAAGCTGGGGATGCGGCCAAGACGTCTACATGAGATATTGGAAAAGTTTATGTTCACTTTTCGATCCTATTTTGATCTTAAGGATTACGCAGAATCAAGAGGTGTGAAAATCTACAATTGTACGCCGGATTCTTATATCGATGCTTTTGAAAGAAAGGCTATTCCTTGATCTGAGTTTGGAGTGGGAAACTAGGTTTTAATAAGCCTATTTCAAGTTCTTAATAAATAGAAATATCTTTGCCCCTCATTAAGGAAAAAAGATTTTAGAATGCCCGGCATCCATCCCAAAATCTCGCTCATCATATGCACCTATAACCGAGAAAAATTTCTCGGAGACGCCCTGCAAAGCTTAACACACCAAACCTTAGCTCCCGAAGCTTTTGAAATACTGATCATCAATAATAACTCCACGGATAGCACCCCCTCTATTAGTCAAGACTTCATTGCAGCGAATCCGAAACTTAATGTTCGCTACTTCGTAGAAACGAATCAAGGTCTTTCGTATGCTCGAAACCGAGGAATTAAGGAAGCCATGGCACCGATCATTACCTATATTGATGATGATGCCGAGGCTAGAGAGGACTTCCTAGAAAAAGTACTATCCTTCTTTGAAAATCGGCCTGAAACGGCTGGAATCGGCGGTAGAATCCTGCCAAAATATGAAGGTAATCCCCCCCCATGGATGAATAAATACCTCTCCGGCTTTGTTACTAAAGTAGATTTTGGAGATCATGGCTTCACTTATACTGGAAAAAGTTACCCAGCGGGCTGCAACATGACTTATCGAAAGGACCTCTTGGAGCAAGTGGGAGGATTTAATGAAAATTTAAAGTGGAGAGCGGACGATAAGTATATTTTCTTCGCTATTAAGGAGGTATCAGACCAAGTGTTTCACTATCCGGAAGCAGTGGTTCAACACAATATTGATGCTTATCGAACTACGGATGAAAATTTTTTGCGCTTAAGTCGTAAATTTGGAAGCGAAGAACGAATAAGAGTAAAAGATATAGGGCAATGGACTTTTTTCAAGAAGGTATTTGAGTTTGTATTCAAACTAGGCGGCAGCATCGTTTTGGCCCTTTTATTCACCCTCCGAGGAGAATGGATAAAAGGAAAATACACCCTGCTGTATCGATGGAATGCTTTACAAGGGTTATTGTCAGCAACTTAAGAAGCAATTAGCAACGCAGACCATGCAAAAAAACATACTAATTACAGGAGGAGCTGGATTTATTGGATCAAATCTAGCAGAAGCCTTATTGGCTGATGAACGGGTGGATAAAGTGAGAGTCTTGGACAACCTGTCCAATGGGCATCTTAAGAACATCACTCCATTCTTAGACCGCTCCGATTTTGAGTTTATAGAAGGGGATATTCGGGATATGAATACTTGTTTGCAAGCTTGTGCAGGGATGGATCTAGTATCCCATCAGGCCGCCTTAGGTTCTGTTCCACGATCGATCAAAGATCCACATACGTCCAATGCGGTAAATATCGCTGGTACCTTGAATGTCTTTAAGGCGGCCGAGGAATCAGGGATAAACAAGGTAGTCTTCGCCGCTTCTTCTTCTACTTATGGCGATAGCCGAGCATTGCCAAAGCGAGAAGGAGTGATCGGTAAGCCTATTTCACCTTATGCAGTGACCAAACTGGTCTGCGAGCTATATGCCGATGTGTTTTCCAACCTCTATGACTTCAATTATATCGGCCTAAGATATTTTAATGTATTTGGGCCTAAGCAAGATCCGAACGGACCATATGCTGCCGTAATTCCACTGTTCGTGAAAGCCATTATGGAGGGTAACCCCCCACTTATTCATGGGGATGGTTTACAGAGCCGCGATTTTACCTTTGTAGGGAATGCAGTGGAGGCAAATATCAGATCCTTATTTGCTACCCGTGAAGATGCTTGGAATGAAGTCTATAATGTTGCGGTTGGAGAGCGTACTACGATCTTGGAATTATTTCAGTTGCTAAAGGAAGTGTCAGGCAGCGACCTCGAGCCTACTTTTGGTCCTACTAGGCAAGGAGATGTAAAGCATAGTCTAGCCGATATTTCTAAGGCTAAGAATTACCTTGGATATGACCCGCAATACAGTATCAAGGAAGGTTTAAAAATAGCTTTCGAATGGTACAAAAACCAATATACGGCCAAGACGATCTAGTCATCTTGGCCGTATACTGTTGATAGATTGGTTTTAATTCTCAGTAGAAGAACTAATCTTCTTTCAGTGCTTTGAGTTGATCTTCTAATTCGTACTCGTCTCCAGGAAGATACCCATTATGACTATAGACGATCTCACCGTTTTCATCCACTAGGTATGTTTGCGGTATGGTTTGATAGTTGAGAACGTTGGTCAGGGTATTATTAGCGTCAGAGAGAATCTGGAAGGGCCAGCCTTTGGTCTCAACCATAGGCTTCACTTTTGCCAACTGACGACGGGTATCTATGCTAATGGCTACTACTTCTACATCATAATCTGCTTGCCAGTCTTCATAAACCTCGGCTATGGCATCTAGCTCCTTTTTGCAGGGAGCGCACCAGGTAGCCCAAAGACTGATGATCGTAGGTTTACCATTTTGCGCAAAGTCTTGTAAGTTTATAGTCGCTCCATCTAAGGTCTTTACCTCAGCGGAGGGGAGTTGGGTTTGTGCAAAAGTTACCGCACTCAAGCAGATTAGAAGTGCGAGCGTACAACTTAGTTTGGAGAAAATCTTCATGGATTAAATTTTTTAATAAATCGGCTTCTTGTCAAAAGATAAGAATGCAAGGCTACTATAGATGCTTTCATGCCAGTTGAAAGACAACACCAAGACTACAGAGCTACAATAATGCGGGGATAAAAATCTAAATTTCATCCTGCTACCTTTAGACTCTAGAAATCTGCTTAAGTAACCCCAAAATTATTGGCTAATTTCACTTAATGCCATCGATTCAATGATGAACAAAGCTACACTAAATTTATACATTTTTCTGTCATTCATCCTACTTCCCATGGATCTATTCGGGCAGCAAGGAAATGGCGGAACACTCTCCGGAAACCTGGAAACACAAGGGAATTTCTACATCCGAGATGCAGAAATTGGGGCGGCAAATATTCCCCAATACGATAATCAATTGTATGGAGCCAATACTTGGGTCAATTTGACGTACAACAATTGGGGCTTTGACTTTGGTTTGCGATTTGATGCCTTTCAGCACTCTCAATTGCCGAACCCCTTGGATTCTTATACAGATGAAGGTATTGGTCGTTGGTACATCCGTAAAGAATTGGATAAGCTAGATATCAGTGCAGGTTATATCTATGATCAATTAGGTAGTGGGATCATCTTCCGCTCCTACGAGGCGCGTGCACTCTTCATTGATAATGCATTACTCGGGTTACGCTTAGCCTATGATATTGCTCCAGATTGGGAGGTAAAGGTGTTTTCAGGCCGCCAAAAATTTCGCTTTGATACCTACGGTTCGGTGGTTAGAGGTCTAGGACTTGAAGGATTCATTACGGGGAAGGAGGGGAGTAATTGGTCAATGGCCCCAGGTATTGGTGTGGTAGGCCGCACGCATTCAGAAGAGACCATAGATCAGCTTTTAGCGACGATAGCTACGTATACGCCACAAGATACGGTTAGTGTAGATTATAACTCTTATGCCTTGGCGGCTTTCAATACGCTCAGTGCCGGACCCTGGAGTTGGTATGTGGAAGGTGCTTACAAGACTAGTGAAGTATTTTTTGATCCCTTTGCCGATAAGTTGAATTGGGACGGACAAATTGCTCAAGGGAAATTCGTCCGCCGTTCAGGCTCCGTATTATACTCCAGTCTTTCCTATGCTGCGAAAGGTTTAGGGATCAGTTTAGAAGCCAAACGCACTGAAAATTTTACATTTCGAACCAATCCCTTTGTAGCACTTAACCAGGGCATGATCAACTTCTTGCCTCCAATGAGTCGGGAGAATACCTATCGATTGACTACCCGTTATGTGCCTGCGACTCAGGAAATTGGTGAAATGGCAGTACAAGCCGATATTCGTTATTCTCCGAGCAAAAATGTGAGCCTCAATGCCAATCTTTCCAATATTACGAATCTGAATGATGAGGTATTGTACCAAGAACTCTATACAGAAATATCCTATAAGTATAAGCGCAAATGGACCCTACTAGGAGGGGTTCAGGTTCAAAATTATAACCAGGATGTGTTTGAAGAAAAACCGGGGGTACCCAATGTCCAGACCATCATCCCTTATGTCGATTTCTTGTATAAGATAGACCGCAAAAAGGCCATTCGTTTTGAGGCCCAGACGATGTTTGTGGGGCAAGATACTAAAGCCGGATTTAAGCAGGATTATGGAGATTGGGTGTTCGGTTTAGTAGAATATACGATGGCTCCACACTGGACTTTTGCCGTATCTGATATGTATAATATGACCCCCGGTAAAAATGCCCCCGACGATGGTAATGGTGGGAAGAAAGCGATACACTACCCTCGTGTAGACGTTTACTATTCGCGCAAAGCCAATCGATTTTCCTTGAGCTTCATCAAACAGGTGGAAGGGGTTGTCTGCTCTGGCGGTATTTGTCGACTTGAACCTGCTTTCAGCGGCGTTCGTCTAGGGGTGAATGCAGCCTTTTAGCAGGAACAAAAGGTAGCCCGACTTGTTACATTCCTGTGATTGAAAAAATTCGATCATTTAAATGAACATGTATGAAAAATGCTACCCTTTTCCTAAGTTTTATTTTCTGTCTTTTACTGACAGCTTGCCAATCACCCGAAAAAGCTGCTGAAGCCACTCCTGAAGCGGATAACTGTGCCTATAATGACTTTTCCACGCCAGGCTCGGTGCAAGCTGCCGGAGTACAAATGGTCTCCCTGAAGGAAGGGTATAAGGTATGGACGAAGCGCTTTGGTAACAGCCCTATGAAAGTCCTACTTCTACACGGAGGCCCAGCAGCCACGCACGAATACATGGAAGCTTTCGAAAGTTTTTTCCCACAAGCTAATATTGAATTCTATCATTATGATCAATTAGGGTCCAAGCGTTCAGATCAACCGGAAAACGATAGTCTATGGACCATCGATAGATTTGTGGAAGAGGTAGAACAAGTCCGACAAGCATTGGGACTGAATAAGGATAATTTCTTCCTATTAGGTAATTCCTGGGGAGGGCTTCTGGGGATGGAATATGCCTTAAAGTATCAGGATAATCTAAAAGGACTCATCGTCTGTAATATGACTGCAGATTTTGGTAAGTATGAGGCCTATAATTCCTATCTACGGAGCCAATTGCGTCCTTCGCTTATTGACAGTTTGGAGTATTACGAAGAGCGAAAAGAATTTCAGCATCCCGTTTATCAAGAATTGGTGTTTGAGGAGTATTATCGAAAACATATCTGCCGATTACCCGATTGGCCAGAGGCTATTCTACGGAGTTTTGGTAATATCAATCAACACGTCTATGAATACATGCAAGGCCCAAGTGAATTCGTTCCAGGAGGAATTCTCAAAGGTTGGTCTGTTTGGGATCGTTTAGCGGAAATTAAGGTGCCTACCCTAACGGTTGGAGCTAAATATGATACCATGAAGCCGGAGGAAATGGAGGAGATGAGCAAGCTGGTGCAGAATGGTCGCTACTTATACTGCCCTAACGGTAGCCATATGGCTATGTGGGATGACCAGGAAGTATTTATGCAAGGTGTTATAAAGTTTATCCAGGATGTGCACAAGGATCAGTTATAAACTTGACACATAGGGATTAATATTATATTTTTGTTTCAAACCTATCAAAACTAACTCCAGGAAGAATTTGCTAAACCTCCCAAATCAATAATTCATTTTACCCATTAATCTGTCTGGTAAAATGCCTTCCCCTCCATCATTTTACAGAACAGTTAGCTGTTGGCTGAACTGAGATCTTAGTGAGCTCATTTGGCCTACACAGCAGACCGGTTTAATAGCAGCTCTATGAACAAAACACTGTGTCTATACCTATTGGTATGGCTTCTTCCTTTGGTTAGTCTACAGGCCCAGCCGATGAAATGTGGCACTGCAGCCCCAGATCAATTTCACAAGGAGGTATTAGCTCGTGCTAGAATGCTTCAAAATCCTGCCAGAAATACAGGAACAAGTTGTATTCCATTGAAGATTTATTCTTTCCGTGAGGATGGCGGAACTGGAGGGATTACACAAGAAGAATTAACGGAGGGCCTGAATTTCCTGAATTACTACTATCTCCCGGCCAATATCGAATTTTACTATTGTGGAGGGATAAGCTATATCAACAATTCAGATTTATACGATTATGACTTACGGGCAGCTGATGGAGACACTGAAACTGACTTGGTCAATGCAGCTGGACAAGTTACCAATGCAGTAAATATCTACATCGTTGATAGGATCACGATTAGCGATGATTTTCAGGCTTCAGGTTATGCTTATCTCCCTTATTCCGATAACAACATTTTCAATCGAATAGTAATGACGGAGAGTGGCATAAATGATCATCCCGGGGGTACCTTCGTACATGAATTTGGCCATTATTTTTCATTGCTACACACCTTCCAGGGCACCCAAAATGGAAATATGGATGCCAATGCTGAACATGTTGCACGAAGCGGAGTTCAATCCAATTGTGGTTCTGCTGGGGATCAACTCTGCGATACCGATGCTGATCCTGGATATTCAGGAGCTACTTTCTCCTTTGCCGACTGCAGCTATTCAGGAGATGAAAAGGATGTGTATGACGTAACGTATACGCCCCCCGTAGATAATATCATGTCCTATTATCCGACCTTCTGTCCTCCTCGAGTACTCAGCGCAGGGCAGTATGGGTTTATCAGTGCTGGACTCGGTATTCGTCAAGGACATAGCTCCTATAGTTTCGGCTGTATCCCTTCTAAAGTAAATGTGCCGACCAACCTTAGTGCGACGCTTAATGGCGACGAGAACGGGATAGACTTGAGTTGGACTGATAATGCCAATAATGAATTTGGGTATTTGATCGAGCGATCAACCGTGTCTTCGTCTGCTGGATTTGAGCCTTTACTATATGGCTATACCGGGCCTAATGGGACTAGTTATACCGATAATGATATTCAAGCCAATCAGGAATATTGGTATCGAGTCAAATCTTCCAATGGCAATTGTAACACCTACAGTACGGCAGTATCAGTTAATGTCGGTACTATCTATTGTACCAGTGTAGCAGGTTCTAATCAGATATGTGATAATGACCAATATGTGGCCAGAGTGATCTTTGCGGATCAACTCAACAATGGTACAGAATGTGTTTCTGGGGGGTACGTCAATTATACTAATCTTTCCGCAACTGTAGGTCGAGGATCAACCTATAATGTCCAAGTTAATAATGGGGTAGTCACTGGTGGAATACCCACGGAGTTCTCAGGATATATTGGTGATCGTTGCGGCATCTGGGTGGATTGGAATCAAGATGGTGATTTCGATGAAGTCGATGAGGCCGTAACAGTCAATACGGGCAATGCACCTTTTTTCTGGACCGCGTCTATTACGGTGCCAAATGGGGCAGCTTTCGGACAAACCAGGATGCGAGTCCGTATTGTTTACAATGAGACGCCTTCTTCTTGTGGACTTTCTTCCCTAGGAGAGACAGAGGACTACAGAATAAATGTAACGGCGCTTCTGCCGGTGGAGCTGTCTGCCTTTACTGCTATCCCAAAAGGCCAAGCTGCCTATCTGGAATGGGAGACAATTACGGAAAGTAATAATGATTATTTCAGCATTGAACACTCTATAGATGCCAAGACCTTCTCTGCTATTGGGCGAGTAAAAGGGAGAGGGACAACCTATGTACCACAATCTTATTCCTACCTAGATCGAGAGGCAAGACCAGGAATTAATTATTATCGCCTGCGGCAAGTGGATTTCGATGGGCAATATGAGTATTCTGAAATGAAGACAGTTCTTATTCCCAATGAACCCTCTATTTTGCTGGTGTATCCTAATCCATCAAAAGGGAGATTTCATATACAAGTTCCGGAAATCTCTTCTGAGGAAGCCAATCTGCAGCTAATGGATAGCAAGGGGCAGAGGATTTGGGAGCGGAGGGTGTTGACGTCTTCTTCAACAAATATCATGTTTGCTGAAGAAGAACTAACACCTGGGATATATTTCCTGAAGTTCTTGGCGGGCCACCAAGCCATCACAAAGCGCGTCGTGATCTATGACTAATGGCCTTCTAGTAGCGAGTAATCTGAGCTCCTAAAGCTTGTAGACGGGTATCAATTTCTTGATAACCTCTGTCAATCTGGTGAATATTCTTGATCAAGCTGGTCCCTTTTGCTGAAAGGGCCGCGATTAGGAGTGCAACACCGGCTCGTATATCAGGAGAAGTCATTTCTATACCTCGTAATTGAGTTCTTCGTTCAAGACCAATTACCGTTGCTCGGTGTGGGTCACAAAGAATGATTTGTGCACCCATATCAATCAGTTTGTCCACGAAGAAAAGTCGACTCTCAAACATCTTTTGGTGAATCAATACACTCCCTTTGGCTTGGGTAGCTACGACTAACATGATACTCATGAGGTCTGGGGTGAATCCAGGCCAGGGGGCATCATAGATCGTCATGATTGAACCATCAATAAAGGTCTGGATTTCGTATTTCTCTTGGGCAGGAATGTGGATATCATCACCTTTAACATTCAACTGGATACCCATTTTTTCAAACATGCTCGGAATGATGCCCAATTCATCAAAAGCAACATCCTTAATGGTAATATCAGACTGAGTCATGGCAGCCAAACCGATAAAACTACCGATTTCAATCATGTCGGGTAGGATGCGGTGCTCCGTACCACCAAGTTGTTCCACACCAGTTATGGTCAGTAGATTAGAACCAACCCCCTCGATCTTAGCGCCCATTCGCTGCATCATCTTACACAGCTGCTGCAAGTATGGCTCACAAGCGGCGTTGTAGATCTGGGTGGTGCCTTTAGCCATGGAAGCTGCCATAACAACATTGGCTGTACCCGTAACTGAAATCTCATCCATCAAGAGGTAGGTACCCGTTAGTTCCTTTCCTTCGACGCTGTAGAGATCAGTTTCAGGGTCATAAACAAACTTCGCACCCAACTTTTCAAATCCTCTAAAGTGGGTATCCAAGCGTCGACGACCAATTTTATCTCCACCTGGCTTGGGGAGAAAAGCCTTGCCAAAACGAGCCAATAATGCACCGATCAGCATCACGGAACCACGGATTCGGCTGGCTTTTTGACGAAAGTCTTTACTCTGGATATAAGCAAGATCTATATTGGCAGCCGTAAAGGCTATAGTGTCTTTGGATAGTTCCTCAACCTCTACACCTAGGCCTTTTAGTAGCTGTATCAAATGATCTACATCTCGAATGCGTGGCACATTAGAGATAACCATTCTTTCTTCCGTCAACAGGACGGCGCAGAGTATTTGTAGTGCTTCGTTTTTAGCTCCTTGGGGGGTGATGTCTCCTTGAAGTTGATGGCCTCCTATGACCTCAAAAGCATCTGTTGGCATATCGAAATTTGGTATTTAGTTGTTGTGCTCACAAAGAAAAGAAAGAAGAAGGGTATAAATAAAATATGGGACAACCTTTATTAAAAGTTGCCCCATATTTCCTTATTAACTTGATCCAGTTTCATCTCCTTTTAATCGGAGAGAATGGACAGAATTTTAGTTTCGTCTTCTGCGACTAGGCGGGATACGAACTCTAGGTTTGTGTCCGCCTCTATCGCCACGATCCTTATCTCGGCCATTGCGATCATTGCGATCACCACCTGGTCGTTTTCGTCTTCTGTTACTGGAACCTAGGTTGTCAAGTGAGATTTCCTCAGACAACTCAAGTTTTCCTCCTGACAAACTCTTCAAGTCATTTTTGATCACCTCGTCAGATACGTAGTGTTCCTTATTCCAAGTTCGGTAGGCTAGCTTCATATAGGAGCCGATCACAGCTACAAAACCATCTCTAACGGGACCTTCATCCATGGCTAGAGCTTTGTTGATCAACTTCTGGACATTATTGCCATAATGCCGAAACTTAGTCTCGATCTTCGGGTAAGGTACCTTCTCCGGATGCTTCTTAGCATCGTCCGGGCTTGGGTGTATACCTTCGGGTAAAACTACGTCTAATTCGTAATTAGCGATGCGGAATAAATGCTTCCACATTTTTTCTCGGTAATCATCAATACTACGGTTCTGAGGGTGCATTTGCATCATCAAACCAATGATTCTATGAGCAAACTCTTGCCGCAATTCCGGATCCTCGATTGATTTAGCATGATTCACCAGATTCTGAATATGCCTCCCATACTCTGGGATGATCAGATTCTCTCTGGATGAATTATACTCCATATTATGCTCGTTCATTTCAACTAGATTTCTATTATTAATGCACGTCTCAAAACCGTTTAACCTAGAGCTACTAATTTATTCAACAGTAACAGACTTGGCAAGATTACGCGGTTGGTCTACATTACAACCTCGCATAACGGCAATGTGGTAAGAAAGCAGCTGCAGTGGTATTACAGATAACAAGGGAGTGAGCGGTTCTTCTGTATCTGGAATCTCAATGGTATGGTCAGCGATCTTGCTGATTTCAACATCTCCTTCGGTCACTACTGCAATTACAAATCCTTTACGCGCTTTGACTTCTTGAATATTTGAAACAATTTTTTCGTAAGCGCTCTTATTGGTAGCTATTACTATCACCGGCATTTCCTCGTCGATCAGGGCAATTGGCCCGTGTTTCATTTCAGCTGCCGGATATCCTTCGGCGTGAATATAGGAAATTTCTTTGAGTTTTAGGGCACCTTCAAGCGCTACAGGGAAATTGTAACCCCTTCCTAGATATAACGCATTAGTTCGATCTTTGATTTCCCCAGCGATATATTTTATTTGTTCATCACTTTCTAGTACTTGGCTTACTTTGTTCGGAATGTTAGCCAATTCAATCACCAATTGTCTGAAATAGGTATCAGTAATTGTCCCTTTCTTGTGAGCAATGCTTAAGGCTAACATGGTCAGCAGTGTCACCTGTCCAGTAAAGGCTTTGGTAGAAGCAACTCCAATTTCTGGTCCAGCATGAATGTAAGAACCCGCATCTGTAATTCGAGCAATGGAGGAACCCACGGAGTTCACGATTCCGTAAAGTAGTGCTCCTTTGTCTTTTGCTAGTTCCAAGGCAGCTAGCGTATCCGCTGTCTCCCCTGATTGCGAAATGGCGATTACGACATCCTCTGGAGTGATGATGGGGTTTCGGTAACGGAATTCAGAGGCGTATTCTACTTCTACTGGGATTCTTGCTAGATCTTCAAACAGATACTCGGCGATCAAGCCAGAGTGCCAAGAAGTACCACAAGCTGCGATGATAAAACGGTTGGCAGCCATGATTCGATCCACCATCTCATCCAAGCCTCCTAACTTAATCCAGCAATTTGAGGCATTCAATCTTCCTCGCATTGCATCCGAGATGGTCTTGGGTTGTTCGTGAATCTCTTTCAACATGAAATAGTCGTATCCTCCTTTTTCCAACATCTCTATTTTCATGTCCAATTCGTGAATAAAAGGACTCTGTACTTCGTTTGCGATGGTCTTTACTTCAAGGTGGCCATCTCTGGTTACCACTGCAATTTCCTCATCGTTGAGGTATACTACCTTTTTGGTGTGTTCAATAATTGGAGTGGCATCGGAGGCCATAAAGAACTCGCCTTCTCCTACACCAATCACAAGTGGGCTCCCTTTCCGAGCCGCTACCAGTTTATTCTTGTCCTCACGATCGATCACAACTATTGCATAGGCTCCTACTACCCGAGTCAAGGCAACTCTTACTGCTTCTTCTAGAGATAACTGCTGTCGATTTTGAACCTCTTCGATGAGATGCACCAATACTTCTGTATCCGTATCGGTGTTGAAAACGTGGCCTTCCTTCTCAAGAGCGGTTTTCAGGGGCGCATAATTTTCGATGATACCGTTATGTACCAGGGTCAAGCGTGAATTCCCGGAGCGATGTGGGTGTGCATTCACATCATTTGGCACGCCGTGTGTCGCCCAGCGAGTATGTCCAATGCCGATTGTTCCTTCCTTCGGTAGGTCTTGGCTATAATCAAGTAGATCTTGGACTTTTCCCTGCTTTTTGTAAACAGTAATGTCTCCATTCAATAAGGCTACTCCGGCACTGTCATAGCCTCGGTATTCTAATCGTTGCAATCCTTTGATCAAGATAGGATAGGCCTCCTTTTGGCCTATGTATGCTACTATACCACACATCGTTTTTCGGTTTATCTAGGTGAAACAAAATAAAGTCAACCCTTTTATTTAGCAAAAGGGTTCTCAGCGTTTCGGTGAATAAATTGTAGTCTTTTATTGCTCCTTTATGCGTGTACCGAACGGCACAAGGGTGGACATGTATTGAATAAAAATAAGAAGGGGATACTACCCTATTTTAACGTTAGTAATTCGTTTGGTAGATGCGTTTGTGGAAGTTTAAAATACAGACAAATATATTTATTTTTTTATTTAACCGTCAATTTTAACAGTAATCTAACGAGTATAAATGGCAAGAAATTGACTGTGCAGGAGCACATGATAAAACATACGCAAAAAAAACTAAAATGTTACCTGATGCTACGGCTGTTTTGCACGTAGAATCAGGCAAAATGGAGGGGTAAATCTATCTTAGATAACGGCTATGGCTTGGTAAAAGTCACCTTGAGCTTAATCGGAAAGTCTGGATGTTTTGATCCGGCCATCACGCCTCGGTTGTGGTTATCTCCGCGACGGAATACAGAAAGAATGAGCTCGTTATTTTCATCCCCATCTATCATTCGCTGCAAATGGGTCGAAATATTCATAGTATATAGGCCAGCTTCACCATTTTGACCATCCTCTAGATCTCCACCAAATGAGAAACCAACGAGATCACTTGGTGCTAACACGAAATCATCGATAAGAAAGATACCATCAGGCGTTTCTCTCGACAGCGTTAACTGCTGAATAGGGTCATAGATTTCGTCTTGCGCTCCAGGGAAATCTATATAAGCTATCTCTAACAAGGCTTCATTCACAATCACTCCTTTCAGCTCGGTGATGTGTGGAAAGCTAATCTTTATCTCGCTACCTAAACCTCCCTTCAAAAATAAGAGCGTATCTCCCCTACCTTCACCTAGATAGGGTTGTACGTCACTCCCCGCAAAATCTGTTTCATAATTCACATATCGACCTGAAAACTCGTTGAAGGCGAAATTATATTGATTCTTAAGGCCGGTACTAGTCTTGTAGTAAACATAAACACCTGCTCGTGATCCATTTGGCGAGGAAGGTGAGATATTGAAGCTAGTTAAGCCTCCATTTTCACTAGTTGGTCTGAGGGCTAAACCAGGAAGGAAGCTTAAGAAGGCGCTATCACTTTCGTAGAAAGTAGAATCCAGAATCACCATCTGCTCTCCTAAAGTGACGGGTAAGGGGACCCTAATGTGCGGGAAACGAATGGTGTCTGCCACATCAAAAGAATAGTTGATGGTAGCGGTACTATCATTCGGCGATGGCCGGAAAGAGTGGGTCGCCAATTGGTTGCCCAATAGAGGAAGAGGGGTGTTGGAGTAGTAATCATCCGCACGGTCAAATCCCTCCGCTAATTCAACTACCTCGAAAGAATAAATCTGGTTGAGGTTACCATAGAAGCTTTCAGAATCATATGGTAAAACCAGAACTACAGAATCTACCGTTGTGCCTGCACTAAAGTTTGGTGGGTTCAAGGTGAAGAAAATGGCGTCTCTTTGCATTCTTGCCTGAACGACTGTGCTAGCCTCCATGGATCCGAATACGGGATCTTGGTAGTTGCCTACAGCATAGCGGCCTAATTGACCAGCAAGCGTGGTTGTATAAGTTCGAAAACTATCTAGGCGAGAAGTATATGAAGAAATGGTAATGGTATCGGTAAAACCAGGTTGAACTTTGTCCCCTTCTAGGAGCTCTTCACCCACTATCGTCGGATCAGTACACCCCACGATTAATCCCAAACAACAAACGGCTACCAATAAGCCTTCCAAAATGCGATTCATCGAATTAGATTGTTTTTTCCTTCTCCCATGACCGGAAAATCCCGTCCCTCTATGTTATAGACAGTATTATTGATAGGATAGGATGGGGAGAAAAGAAGTTTTTTTGAGGCCCTTAAATACATTTACCGAGGGCTCCTGATATTCCTTATCATACAAAAGAGAACCAACAATGTCTATTGGTTGTATCCACATTTGCACTAACCGCAATTTGCATGGATGTACCCTAATAGATATTGTTGGTTCGTTTTTCGCTTTCCAGTACTAGTGAAAACCGTCCCTGTTACTGATTCACTTCTTCTTCAGCCAATAAGGTGTTGTAGAAGTCTACGTATGCTGGCAAATCTTCTTTGCCAATGTATTCAGTAGAAGGCGTTTCGCTGTCAGATAGTTCTGCTTGAACGGATTCACTTAGGTTTTCGCTGCCTAGGACAAAGCCATCTGCAAAGGTGGTGGCACCTCTGTGTAGACTAACACCGGCACCATTCTGATATGCCTTTAGATCGTCTTCTGTCAGATTGTTGATAGAGGCCTTGCTGATAAAGGAATCATGAAATTCCTGCTCCGCATCACTATTGTAGACAGAATAAACCACCTTGGAGCCATGGAATAAAGGCTCATTGCGGTAAGCTGTTTTCAGGTATAATGGAATCAAGCTGGTCATCCAACCATGACAATGGATAATGTCAGGTGGCCATCCAAATTTCTTTACCGTTTCAATTACGCCCTTGCAAAAGAAGATCATTCGATCGGCATTGTCCTCGAAAAGCTTTTCATCTTCATCATGGAAGATCGCTTTGCGCTGAAAGAAGTCTTCATTATCTAAAAAGTACACCTGCATCCTAGCTTCAGGAAGAGAAGCTACCTTAATGATTAAAGGGAAATCATCATCATCTACAATGATATTCATACCAGAAAGCCGGACAACCTCGTGCAAGCGATGGCGTCTCTCATTTATCGTGCCGAAACGAGGCATTAAGACACGAATTTCCATACCGTTTTCTTGGACAAATTGGGGAAGCTTTCGGGCAATCTCAGAGATTTCGGAGAGTGCAGTATATGGCTGCATTTCCTGCGTCACGATCAGCACTTTCTTTTTACTCATAAAGCCAATAAAATATTGTTATTCAAATTAACAGGTCACTGAATATCAATGAACAAGGCTGCAAAGTTAGTAAAATTCGAGGAAATTTTGGTAATAATACTTAGTTTTGATAGCTTACGCGGACTCATATGGTTCCCGTCTTTAATACCGCTAAATAAGTCGATCCATCCACTTCTTTCCATTTGACGAAATTCCTTCACATACAAATGACAAAAGGACTATCTTTGCGCCGATTTTAGCAAATACAATTACAAGGCCATCTGACTGATCATTCGACTGTATGGCTTGTAGCCCGATTCTTTACCTGACCTCAGAAAAATATGTACCTGTTTAAAACTGTACAGGATTATAGCAACTTTCTTCAACACCTGGATGGTGACTCGACATCCATTGGTTTCGTTCCTACCATGGGAGCACTGCATGACGGGCATCTCTCCTTGATCAAGGCATCCAAGGAACAGAACGCGCTGACCGTCTGCAGCATTTTCGTCAATCCTACACAATTCAATGAAAGCACGGACCTCTTAAAATATCCGAGAACTCCCGGAAAGGACATTGAATTATTGGCATCAGCAGGATGTGATGTGATCTTCATGCCATCTCCAGAGGAGGTTTATCCCCCTGGCGTTGATCTGGCGTCGCCGATTCCGCCATCAGACTTAGTGTCTGGTATGGAAGGGCAGTTTCGCCCTGGGCACTTTGAAGGGGTGGTTCAGGTAGTCAAACGCCTATTGGATATCGTGCAGCCCGCTCGATTGTACATGGGACAGAAAGACTATCAGCAGGCCGCTATCATCGGTTGGATGATCCAATCTCTTGAACTTCCTGTGGAATTGGTTGTATGTCCTATTATGCGGGAAGAAGATGGATTGGCCATGAGTTCGCGGAATGTGAGATTGGAGCGAGACATACGTGCGCGAGCGACGCTGCTTCATCAGACGTTAACAGCCGTCAAGGAAAAACTCAACGAGTCTAGCATACAGGATTTAAAGGCATTGGCCTTAGGGAATCTCTCACAAAAGGATTTTCGGCCAGAATATTTTGAGATTGTGGATGGTGTAAGTTTGCAACCACTTGAAAAAATAAATGCTACCGATTTTGTAGTCGCCTGCACAGCGGTGTGGGCTGGTGAAGTTCGCTTAATTGATAACATGATACTACAAAGTGGAGCTTAAGGTATGGAGGATTTAGCCAGTGAGGATCTTGCGCTGGTGATAGGCCTGTAGCGAAAGGGAATATTTATTTTCCATAAAATTAACCACTTCATTATCTTCGCGCGACGTTAGCCAAAAGCTAGCTCAGAATAACATCTATTTATTTCAAAAAGAAACAAAAGCTTTGCCATATGTTGATTCAAAGATTGAAATCTAAAATCCACCGTGGAACCATTACTCAGGCCCGTCTAAACTATGTAGGAAGTATCACCATTGATGAGGATTTGATGGATGCAGCTGACCTACAGGAGGGAGAACGTGTTCAAATCGCCAACAATAACAATGGCGCTAGAATGGAGACCTACGTGATTAAAGGAGAAAGAGGATCTGGCATTATTTGTTTGAATGGTGCTTCTGCAAGGTTGTTCCATCCTGGAGATATCTCGATCATCATGTCTTACGTTTACATGGATATCGAAGAGTCCAAAACTGTCAAGCCAAAAGTAGTTTTGGTGGACGAAAACAACAAACAAATAGAAATGCCTTAAGGCAGTTCCTCTGGACTATACGTGCACTTTTGCAACAAAGTACTATCGATTGGCGTAGTTACATGAAGCCTGTGTAGCAGGATTCTTGCCCCCCTAATTGAGGACCAAGATCCCGGTTTTGGTCTCTCTAAGAATATTTCTTCCACTGTCATCCAAAGTGTAGTACCTTGAAAAGTTTTCTGATAAATTTCCTGAAATTTAGCCTGTTCTTGGGAGTGGGACTCCTGATTTTGTACTTTGTTTATAGTAATCAAAACGCTGCTTATCAGGCTGAATGCGAACTGAATCAAGTTGCGTCTGAGGATTGCAGTTTGATCAAGAAAGTTATCTCAGATTTTCGCTCCGTTAACTATTTTTGGATTTTCCTGGTGCTGCTAAGTTTTACGATCAGTAATGTTAGCAGGGCCATACGGTGGAATATGCTTATCCGCCCCTTGGGGTATCAACCTAGATTCATTAATTCCTTCTTTGCGACGGTGATAGGATATTTTGCAAATCTAGGTTTCCCGAGACTTGGAGAGGTATTGCGGCCTGCTACGATGGCACAATACGAGAAGATCCCGCTAGAGAAGTTGGTCGGTACGGTGGTGGTGGACCGGATAATCGATGTGATTAGTATTTTGATCGTTAGTGGTTTGGCTTTTCTGCTAGCTTTTGACACCATCTGGGACTTTTTGAATGAGTATGCCGCTTTTGAAGATAAATTTGGAGGTTTGTGGAACTTGGCCCTTATCGGGTTTGGAGCCTTGGCTGCTGTAAGCCTCTTGTTTTACTTCCTTCGGAAGCAAATTATGGCAACCAAGATTTATGCAAAGATTGTTGATCTAGCAAGAGGCTTTTGGCAAGGGATTCAGACCGTTCGTCAATTGGATCGTCCTTGGTTGTTCCTTTTCCATAGCGTGAACATTTGGTTCATGTACTTTATGATGACCTATCTCTGCTTTTTTGCCTTTGCGCCCACAGCTCATCTTTCTGCAGTAGCCGGCTTGGTCGTGTTTGTCTTGGGGGGCTGGGGAGTTGTGATCCCCTCTCCGGGAGGAATGGGGACGTACCATTTCTTGGCGCAAACGGGACTCATGATGTACGGCGTGAGTGGGGATGATGGTTTTTCCTGGGCAAACATCGCTTTCTTTTCCATAAACCTAGGGTGTAATGTACTGATTGGCTTAATAGCCTTAATTGCTTTGCCAATTGTTAACCGCAATTACAATCCGACACTTCCTGCTACTGACCCGGCATAACAGGAGCCTAGACGACTCCTCTTACTTTCGCTATAATCCATACCTATGTCTTACCTTGATCAAATAGAAGCTAAGGTATTATCCATCCCTTCGATCCAAGAAGTACGGAACGAATGGGCAAAACGAGGAGAGAAGGTAGTCTTCACTAATGGGTGCTTTGATATTCTCCATTATGGCCATCTGCATTATTTAGCACAAGCTCGTGACTTAGGTCAAAGACTAATCGTTGGCCTTAACTCAGATGCTTCCGTGAGCAGATTAAAAGGAGTACATCGGCCGATTCAAGATCTTCGGACGCGACAGATAATGTTAGCCTCTCTGGAGTTTGTTGATGCGGTCGTAATCTTCGAAGAAGATACTCCCCTAAAACTAATTGAAGCTATTCTCCCTGATGTATTGGTGAAAGGGGGGGATTATTCCCCTGAAACTATAGTGGGCGCTCAGGCTGTGCGTGCAGCAGGGGGTGAAGTAAAGGTCTTATCCTTTATTCCCGGTTATTCTACTTCATCCATCGAGAGCAAGATTAAGCAACAAGGAATTTAGGCCTGCGTCCAACAGAACACCAAAGGCCTTTGAAGTAATTCAAAGGCCCTTAGTAATTTCACTTCCCGATGTCACATCTAAGGTTTAGGTACCTACTACATCTCCATGGGAGGTAGGATCGGCCTCTGAAATGATCATAGGGATTTCGCTTCTGATGGATTTTCGCTGTGCCTTATTCAGCTCTTCATAAGCTTCCCCAAAATTTTCCTGCGCCAATTCATCCCATAATTCATTATAGGCTGCGACTATCTCGTTGTAGACACTCAAGTAGGTCTCGTACTGCGTTCCGCGGTCATTTTGCAAAGACACTACTGCCTTGGTGGGACTGGACGCCCATAATGGGCTGTTCCCCGGATTGGCGATAAAACGTTTGGTGGTTTCCCGTAAAGAAGAACGACTAGCTAGTTCCCCTTCAACTAAAAGCTGATTGGCAGCGTTTATTTTGACGGTTAGTACATTGCGATCTGCCAATTTATCGGGAGGGGTGTTGACTTCCCATATCGGCAATCTCACCAAAATGCCTTGATCTTCCAAGATTTTAGTCGTAACCAAAAAGAAGATGAGTAATAGAAAAGCGATGTCGGCCATAGAACCGGCATTTACAGCAGGTGATTCCCTGCGTGGTCTTCGTCGTGGTAACATAGATTTTGAAGCATTTGAAGGCAGGACCTGCTGAAGAAGAAATCCCACCTTAATGAATGAATAGCTGGCAGCTTCTCGATCTGGTGTCGACGATTACTGATAAAGATGAAAGGGGAATACTTTTTGGCGTAGAATTATTTCAAAAAAATGTAAAAAACAGATTTCGAGGTTGTTCAGAAATGATTTGTTTGAAATCTGAGTAAAATAATAGAGAAGGGTAGGTAGGCGTCCTATTTCATCCTTCCAATTCACATGGGAAATTACAGTGATCTCGGATAGGATATTCTAACGCATAGAACATGTTAGTTTGGGCTGCTAGCCGATTGGTAAAACCCAAACTAACATGTTCTCAGAAGAATAGCCATCTATTCTTATCGCGAAACGTCACCAAGCGTTTTGTATAGCTCCTTTTTAGGCGTAAGCCGGAAAAATTCAAGATAACTTGGTGGATTTACCACAGTGCCTCTCTCTGAGATGAGTTTTATAGTGATATTTCTGATTTTAGCCTTGTATGAAAAATCATCTAATATCTCTATTATATCGTTGTCCAAGTATCGGGTTTTTCTCACATCTAATTCTAGAAAGGAGTCTTCAGGCAGGTTGTCCAACTCTTTGAGGATGGCCCCTTTATGAAAAAATGTTACTTGCTCGGCAAGCGTCATTTTTATTGTATTATCATCAACATCTTCGCCTTCTATGTGAAGAAAATGCGAATTCTGATAGCTTTTTATTAGCACCACAACTATACCCACGAGCAGACCTAATGCTAAACCAATGAGCAAGTCTATGAATATTATGCCCAAAACTGTCACTATAAATGGAACAAACTGCTTCCAGCCCAAATCATACATAGTTTTAAAAAGAGCGGGCTTGGCCAACTTATAGCCTACAATAAAGAGAATAGCCGCTAATACTGAAAGGGGAATCATATTCAGTAATCTGGGTATCAAGATTACTGAAATAAGTAACAAAAAGCCATGAATAATGGCAGACATTTTTGTTTTATTACCAGATTGGATATTAGCGGAGCTACGTACAATAACCTGGGTAATTGGTAATCCACCTATTAGACCAGATAATACATTTCCAGTACCTTGAGCCAATAATTCTCTATTAGTGGGAGTGACCCTTTTCTCTGGATCTAACTTGTCTGTAGCTTCCACACATAAGAGTGTTTCCAGACTCGCTACTAAGGCAATAGTGAATGCTACCACCCAAATTTCTGGATTTGTTATTGCCGAAAAATTGGGGAAACTAAATTGGGCTAAAAATGAAGCGGTGTCTTCAGGCACAGGTACACTCACCAGTTGATTAGCACTAAAACTTATGGAAGAACTCCCCTTAGTCACAGCATAGAAAATAATACCTACCACTACTGCTACCAGTGGTCCTTGCACCAGCTGAAATATCTTGGCTTTCTTAGAAAGAACGGTACTCCATAAAATCAGAATCCCCAATGCAATTAAAGCTATGACTGTTGGCCCCAAGCTGATATGATTCAGAGAACTGAAAATTTCGGAAAAGGTATTTTCTCCATCCAACTGAAGGAAAGCAAAATCACCCTCTGGGTCCGCATCCCATCCAAAAAAATGCGGAATCTGCTTCAGAATAATAATAATACCAATACCTGTCAACATGCCTTTGATAACAGATGAGGGAAAGTAGTAACCAATAATTCCAGCCCTAAGGACACCAAATAGAATTTGGATAACTCCCCCCAATACGACGGCAACAAGGAAGTTTTGATATCCTCCTAGGCTAGAGATTGCGGCCAATACGATGGCAGCAAGTCCCGCAGCAGGACCACTAACCCCTACCTCTGAGCCACTAATGGCACCTACCACGATGCCCCCAATAATACCGGCGATCAAGCCCGAGAATAAAGGAGCACCACTAGCTAATGCAATACCTAAACATAAGGGTATTGCTACAAAAAATACCACTATACTAGCGGGTATATCATTCTTTAAATAAGAGAGATTACTTTTCATCTTAATTTCCGTTAAAACTTAATAGGGTGATAAAGATAAGTGTTTAATCAACAGATGCAAGTAACACTTGTGTATATAATAGTATCAGAAGTAAAAGTAATAGTTTTACCAAATAACATGGACCGATCTTATTGCATAAAGATGCAACAAGGCTGGTAGAGAGCTATATATCTTATCAAGCGTATTCAAGTTCATCTTCAAATCAAGGAGAATACTCACCGGAGTCTTGTACCCTTAAAAACAAGGTTTTCCCATCAGGAGCAAACCACGGTCCTGGTGAGCATAATTGACTGTGCAGATTTTCAAAACCGTCAAAAGCAGTTTGCTCATCATGCTTAGACGCTGACCATGTCCATTAATTATTTCGGGAAGGGCTTCTTTTAGCCCCTTTTCTGTATCCCTACTAAAGGTCAGGCAGGTTTCATAGGGAGTGATTGGGGGGCAGTAAATTGTTGATTAGTACATACAATTTACCTATTCTCCCAATCACTCAATTTTTTGTCCTGTAGTTAACAGGCAAAATCTAAAACCTTTTTCTATTTGAAGGCGTTTTACTTCCGTGTCTTCCCATTATACTCTTTCAAGAAATAGTAAAACTATTATTTTCAAAGGATTTTTATTTTCTTTACATTAGGATGAAAGCCTCACCAACATACCGAATATACCCTAAAAATAGCACTAGCAGCAGATTGTTGCCCGCCGTTTTTGTATTGTTGGTATTGCTCTTGGGTTATAATTCATGGGCGACAAGTCAAGACATTGTATTTGCTGTAGAATGTGTAGAGGTTGTCGACTCAGTTGAAGAAGAAGATGAAGACAAAGATTACGATCTTGAAGTTCTACAAGACGATGATTTTTGCCATCCTTTAGCTTATTTTGTTTTAGCACAAGTTGATGAAGTCAACGCTCATTTTTCTTCCGTTCCTCCAGGGCTTGATTTTCGATTCGCTCCTCTCTTACCTCCAGAAATATAAATGTTTGGGGCTTGTCCCTTCTCGATAATTATCTGAATACACAATTTTCATCTTACAATTCATTTACCAATCCACCTTGAACATAACTTAAGGTTTGGGATTTATTATTCCAAAAAAATCAGTATCGCTGATGAGTTCACAAAACAAAAACGGAATATTTAGTCATCTAAAATCTGATATTCCCGCTAGTATAGTGGTGTTTCTTGTAGCTGTTCCCCTATGTTTGGGAATTGCATTAGCTTCCGGAGCACCTTTATTTTCAGGTATTATTGCAGGTATCGTTGGAGGTATCGTAGTTGGAGCATTTAGTGGTTCCCAGCTGGGTGTAAGTGGTCCTGCTGCGGGTTTGGCTGTAATCGTTCTAACTGCAATCCAAGATTTAGGTGCTTTCGAAATATTCCTTTTGGCAGTATTCCTTTCTGGTATTATCCAGATCGCCTTAGGATTCGCCAAAGCAGGTATTATTGGCTATTACTTCCCTTCTTCCGTGATTAAGGGAATGTTAGCCGGTATTGGTGTCATCATTATTTTAAAGCAAATTCCGCATGCGGTAGGATATGATAAAGACTATGAAGGAAGCTTAGCTTTCAATAACCCTGATGGTCACAATACTTTTTCTGAGTTAATGTACATGATGGAGGCGATCACTCCTGGGGCTGTCATCATTGCTGTCTTATCAATGGCTATTTTGGTCCTTTGGGAGCGCCCATTCATGAAGAAAATATCCTTGTTTAAAATTGTACAGGGACCTCTTGTTGTAGTGGCTCTAGGAATTATCTTGAACCTAGTTTTTGCTTCTACAGGCAACTTAGCATTGTCGACGGAGCAATTAGTAAATATTCCTGTAGCGGAATCTCTATCCGGGTTCTTTGGGCAATTTACCTTCCCTGATTTTAGTCAGTTGACAAATCCGGCGATCTATATGACTGCTGTTACGATTGCAGTGGTAGCAAGTTTGGAAACCTTACTTTGCCTAGAGGCGACGGATAAGCTAGATCCTCACAAGCGAGTTACGCCAGCTAATCAGGAACTGAAAGCACAGGGTATAGGAAATATGCTTTCTGGTTTGATTGGTGGTTTGCCTGTTACACAAGTAATCGTGCGTAGTTCGACCAATATTCAGTCTGGTGGTCAGACGAAAATGTCCGCGATTATCCACGGTATGTTATTATTGGGATGTGCAATGGCTATTCCAAACATCTTGAATTTGATTCCTCTTTCTAGTTTGGCGGCTATCCTATTTGTAGTGGGTTATAAGTTGGCCAAGCCAGTATTGTTCCGGCAGATGTATAAGTTGGGATGGTCTCACTTTGTACCATTCATTGTTACCATCGTGGGTATCGTACTAACAGACCTTCTAATGGGTATTGGTTTAGGCTTGGTTGTAGCCATCTTCTTTGTACTATACAACAACTACAAGCGACCATACCTTTTCAAAGAATCTGAATACAAATCAGGAGAACCAATTCGTCTTGAATTAGCGGAAGATGTAACCTTCTTGCACAAGGCTAATATTCTAAAGACTTTAAGTCAAATTCCTGATAACTCAACAGTTATTATCGATGCATCGCGCTCAATTAATATTGATCAAGATGTGATTGAAATCATAGAAGACTTTAAGGCTAGTGCTCAGTATCGGTCTATTGAAGTGCAGTCAATTTCGAGGAAGAATCCAAGTTTACCAGATCAGGTTAAGCAATTCCAAGTTGCGGTGTTGAATGGAACACAAACCAATGGTAAAGAGGATAAGATGTATGCCGATGCTTAAAGGTCATTAGACTAGTCTCCTCTCCTTTCTTTTGGATACTATTTTGGTTTAATAATGATCATATATCGCCCCTGTCTTTTTGTAAGGCAGGGGCCTTTCAATGTGCTTTACCCAATAAATCATTCCAGTATTCAAAATTTTACTAATTTCCTCCAATAGAAAAACCAATAGATAATCATTCCATGCAAAGACTATTTATCGTCTTTTTGATCCTTTCCTGCAGCTTCGCCTGCACATCTGAGAAAGAAATGAACCTAGGGCAACAACTAGCAGAATTATCCGTCCAATGGCAACTAGTCAGTAATCAAATTGGAGAAGAGGCCGGCTACAGATCCCGATTCACCATTACTAATAATAGCTCGAGAGCTTTTACCGGTTCCGATTGGAGTCTGTACTATAATCAGACTAACCGAAAGGTAAAGCCTGGCTCCACACAAGGACCAGCAGTGGTGGAATTGCTAAAGGGAGATTTCTATAGATTACAACCTTCAGCGGACTTTTCCATCCCCGCGGGTGAAAGTATCGATATTGACTGGGACCTTGACGCTTGGGGCATCAAGGAGTCTGATGCACCACTGGGACTGTATTTTGCCTATGATGAGGCGGAGGAGAGTGCTAAGATTGTGAAAGTTTCAGACTATGAAGTCCTCCCCTTCACAAAAGCCGAACAGATCAACCGATTCACCAGCGACAAAACCCCAATCCCTTCAGCAGGAAATCGCTTTGAACAGAACACCAGAGTACAGCTATTGCCAGCAGAGGAAATTGCACCGGTTGTTCCGGCACCACAATCATATCAGCGAAAACCTGGAGGTTTCTCCTGGTCAGAAGCGGTGGTCGTTAATTATGATAAGCAATTGGTGAAAGAGGTTGAGTATCTCTCTGGTTACCTGGAATCGCACTTCAATAAGAAAATTAAGCTGGTAGAAGGTGCAGGTGACGGGCAGGTCCAGATTAATTTGGGATCTGCTAAGCAAGCAGAAGGCTATCGCTTAGTGGTAACTCCAGAAGGTATTGATATCATTGGTCAAGACCCCGCTGGTGTGTTTTACGGAATCCAGTCTTTCCTAGGCTTGGTCCCCGTAGCCAATTATGAGGAGAAAGGTACAGCCCTGGAGATTCCCGCCATTTCTATAGAGGATGCACCCGGATTCTCTTATCGGGGGCTACACTTAGATTTAGCTAGAAACTTCAATAGTCCTGCCACGGTCAAAAAGGTAATCGAGCTGATGGGCTTTTACAAGCTGAACAAGTTGCATCTACATCTTACTGACGATGAAGGATGGCGTTTAGAGATCGAGGAATTACCGGAGTTAACAGCTATTGGGTCAAGGAGGGGGCATACTAGGACAGAAACAGAGTACTTACAACCCGCTTATGGATCCGGGCCTGATCCAGATGATCCCAACTCGCATGGAAATGGATTCATCAGCAGAGCAGAATTTAAAGAAATTATCCGCTTAGCGCACGATCGGCACATTGAGGTTATTCCAGAACTGAATGTACCAGGCCACGCCCGGGCAGCTATTAAATCTATGGAAGCTCGTTACCGACGACTTATGGAGGCCGGCGAACAAGAGGCCGCAGAACAGTATTTACTGACAGACTTTGAGGATCAGTCCAAATATGAAAGCGTTCAATTCTATCCGGACAATGTAGTTTGTGTATGTAAGGAGTCGGTCTATCAATTCTATGAAACGATAGTAGATGATGTAGTCGAAATGTTTGCGGAAGCGGAAGTACCACTAAAAACGATACATACAGGAGGGGACGAGGTGCCTGCAGGTGTTTGGACGGATTCTCCCGTTTGCCGTGAATTAATAGCAAAAGATCCTTCCGTGAAGAGTCCTGCAGATCTATCGACCTATTTTATTGGTCGCATCAATAAGATACTGACGGAGCGAGGATTGGTGACTGCGGGTTGGGAAGAGATAGCCATGAAAAAGCAGGCGGATGGGAGCTATATCGCGCATCCCGATTTTGTTGACGCTAACTTTCTACCGTATGTCTGGCAGAATTTGTGGGGTAATCAAGATCTAGGGCATCGCCTTGCCAATGCTGGCTACCCAATTGTAATCTGTAATGTAACGAATCTATACTTTGACTTGGCCTACGATAAAGATCCAGAGGAACCCGGATTCTACTGGGGAGGATTCATAGATACTCGCAAGGCTTATGAGATATTACCCTATGACGTGTTAAAGTCAACCACCCATGATCCTTTGGGCAATGCGTTTGACCCAGAGAAAGATTACAAGGATATGGCTCCGCTCAAAGCGCCGCAAAATGTCCGAGGTATCCAAGGAGAATTGTGGAGTGAAACGGTCAAAGGGGCTTCCATGCTCGAATATTATCTGCTACCTAAATTGATGGGATTGGCAGAGCGGGCTTGGAACCCTAGACCAGACTGGGGAAATATCGAAGACCAGGAGCAGCGGGCTGCGGCATTGGATCAAGCTTGGAATGAATTTGCCAATGTATTAGGACAGAAAGAGCTAAAGCGTTTGGACTACTTATTCGGAGGATTCGATTTTCGCTTGCCCCTTCCCGGAGCTGTTATCGAAGACGGAAAGCTGAGTGCCAATATTGCGTTTCCAGGCTTAGACCTTTACTTGGCGGATGGATCTCTCTATGAAGGGCCAATAGATATCACGGAAGATATACAACTGGAGGCTAGAACAGCTAAGCGTAAGAGTAGGGCGGTAATTGTCAAAAAGCCAGGTAATATCCTGGATTAAGGGATAGAAAGTGGGGTTCTAGAACAGGTTGTAGACCCAATTTCCACCAATAAATCCAACCGTCATAGTTCGGACATATCCAATTAAATGGGGCAACTTTGGGTCATCAAACCTGTTAAACAATTTAAAAGCTTTTCTCATGAAAATACGTAACGCATCCACCATCACTTGGCTTTTCTTAATGTCTTTGTTGGTCACCAGCTGTAATTCGCAAACCAACACAAGTGCAGAGGCTCAAAACGAAACTTCCCCTGCAGCGGTTGGGCAGCAAGTAGTGAATAAGACGAATCCACATTATGTTGAAGGAGGAATCAAGTGGATGACTTTCGAAGAAGCCCTGGCCGCGAACCAGAAGGAGCAACGCAAGATCTTTATTGATGTATATACAGATTGGTGTGGATGGTGTAAAGTCATGGACAAGAAAACTTTTACGGATCAAACCGTGATCGACTATATGAACGAGCATTATTATGCGGTGAAGTTCAATGCAGAGAAAGAGGACCCCATTGTCTTTCAAGGCAAAAACTTTGAATTGGTAGATGGTGGTCGCCGACCTATTCATACCCTGGCCTATGCTATGTTAGATGGTCAATTGAGTTACCCATCCTATGTGTACTTCAATGAAAGTGTACAGAGAATCACAATTAGCAAGGGATTCAAAGAAGCTGGTCGTTTTCTGAAAGAACTGGAGACGATTGAACAGAATGGAGGCGGTATCTAGACATTTACGGCTTAGTACTGCTCAAGTTAAAAAGGCGTTGGTTCTTAGGGTTACTCCGACTGAATCAACGCCTTTTTGTTTTAGGGTAGATTTAATTGTGGATTCAATTTTGAGTGACGATTTTCCGGCGGGAATAGTACCAGATCGTGCTGACAATCCATACCGTCCCCATAATGGAGGGGATGATTTGACTATAGGGTTGCCAGGCCGCTAGAACTGTCCCCGCAAAAGCTGAAAATAAGGCGATATAAGCGGAGGTCATTTTAAAGATATGCTCTAGTAGCCAATATTTAGCCAATTGAGGCTTTACATGTCGAAGTAAATCATAAGCTGCCACTGTAAAAAGAAATCCAAGTAAGTAAACCACAACAGACTGGTGCCAGACCGCTCCTTTGGACCCTACCAAGAACAAAAAGCGCCCAGCCATTATCACCAAAAAAAGAGTAGCAAAAAAGTCTATCCATTCCGGACCTTTGGTTTTATTGCGTAGAACTCGGTATCCCGCAAAAGACATATAAGCACTTTGTAAAGTTACGATGGTCAAGAAAGGGCGTGATCGAAAGAAGAGGACACCCAAGGTGGCAGTGAAAATAGTGACGGCCATTAAATACAGAAAATAGCGGCCATATTTGATATGGACATCGCCTCCTTTCTTGACAAAGAAGGGAATGAGTCCGATGATTAGTGCCAAACTTCCAGCCAGAATGTGAGCGAAGATGTTGATTTGATGAAGCATAAGTTAGATTGTTTTTGCTTCAAAACTCAGGCTTGATTAAAGAAAAAGCTAGGGAAAAAAGGTGGATGGGGACTATAAATAGGCGAAATAGGCGCTCAGAAAGGTGAAAACCTAGTCTACAATCTTGATCATGGACTTAATTACTTGTGTATAGCTATTGCTGGATACCAATTTGGTATTAAGCTTATCCGCCAAGGTTAATTCATAACGCCCCTTTAGGTGTGGCGCAATCTGGGTGACGTGATTTTGATTGACGATGTACTTCCTATGGATGCGCAGAAAACTAGCGGGTAATCTTTCGGCTAAGAATCCAAGGGCATAATCACAAAGATGTTTTTGCCCATCCTTCAAATGCAGGAAGGCATACATATCGGAAGCCTCGATATATGCTATTTTCTCCACCTGTACGAAAATGGTATGATCTCCTTTTTTCACCGGAATTTTTCCCAAGAGCGTTTTAGTCGCCGTTGTTGGCTCTTCTTTGGGGCTGATTTCACCTAATACTTTATCAAATGTGAACCCAAGGATTGGACTAAGAATGGCATTGAACGCATGCCCCCCGTCCAGACGGAAAAAATGATAAGGCCCATGCTCGAACAGTAGTTTTCTTACCACTTGTTCGATTTCGCTGCCGAGAACCCCGATAATGACAAATAGTATGGCCAACCCGCCTCTCCGTTGCCATAGCCGCCATTTAGTATTCAACAGCCAACCCTGATTGAAAATGATAAAAAGGAGCCCATACCCAATGGATAAGCAGATCACCGTATGTATAACCAGCGCTTCACCAATATTTTCCGCAGACCCCATAAAGTATCCGGCAATACCCAGGCATGGCCCCATGAGAAGAAGCGTGGGTAAGTAGCGATTAGGACTGGAAAAATTAGGCTCCAATTTGGCCATGTTGAAGTAATTTGGAAAATGCTAGCGGTACAATTGGCTTTTTTCGAGGCTCTCAAACACAGAATCAGGCACCAAATACTCAATCGAATGTCCTTCTTTTATACAGTTCCTGATATAGCTGGCAGAAATATGCATCTGTGGCGCTTCAAATATCTTCACTTTCGGATGTTCCGATAAATCTCCCAAGGCATAATTTGGTCGTTGATAGACATAGATCTCGTAATCTCGCAAGATCAGCTCATAGTTTTTCCATTTATGCAAGGTGGCTAGATTGTCACCACCCATGATCAATGCAAATGTTCTTTCTGGAAATTTCTCCTTTAAATAGGTAAGCGTATCGATGGTATAGGAAGGCTGAGGCAGCTTAAATTCGATATTTGAAGCTAGAAGATTTGGGTTGTCGCCAATAGCCAGTTGTACAAGATGGAGACGGTCGTAGTCGGAGGCTAGAGAGGCCTTCGATTTTAATGGATTTTGGGGTGAGACTACCATCCAAACCTGCTTCAGATCGGTCTGCGTCGCCATAAAGTTGGCAATGATCATATGGCCCACGTGTACGGGGTTAAAGGAGCCAAAGAATAACCCGACTTTCTTCATGATCTATTACTAATTATTTCCAGAAGGTTGCTCTTCTTGCCATTCTTCTTCCGACATTTCAATGTCTTCCTCTTCTGGAACATCCACGAGCCACTGTCCGCCAATCTTGACTAGTTTAAACAGAGACTGATATTCTTCGTATTCATCTTTCAACTGACATTGGCAGCGAGCGGTATCAACTACCGTAGTACAGTTCATGTCGAGAATTTGGGTATGAATGATGGTGGAATCTGGTGGATCACCAGCCATCATTTGGGCTATCATGTGTAGCATGTCCTTGCCCTCCGGTGTACTTAAAAGCGCAGCCCGCTCAAAACGGTTACTATCCATATATGCCTGATACTGCTGTATGACAGTTTCTGGCGTATTCGGCAGCGGTTCTGCATAAGAATCTGCTCCCTTGGGGTCATCTTGGCAGGCCAAGAGCATCCAGCATAGTAGGCCTAATGTTAGATAGTGTCTCATAGAGCTGTATTTGCTTGAAAGCACTTTGTAAGAAAAGCGTTACTAATGCGAAATAAATCCCAATCAATCTAATCTAGGAGGAAGGCTTAGACTAATTGCTCAGCATTACAGGCATCACTAGCATTAGGATTTCCTCTCCATCTGGTTCTTCAGTAGGAAGCAAGATACCTGCTCGTGTTGGATTGGATAGCTCAATTTTCACTTCATCTGCTTCCAATACGCCCAACATTTCAATTAAGAACTTAGCGTTGAAACCGATATTTAGTGGATCCCCTTCGAAGGTACAAGCTAACTGTTCAGTGGCTTCATTGGAGAAGTCCAAATCTTGCGCTGATATAGTGAGGCTACCATCCATGATATTGAGAATCACTTGATTGGTAGTCTTATTAGCATAAATGGCAATCCGCTTTAGTGAGTTCTGAAAGTCGGTTCGCTGTAGCGTCAAGGTATTCGGATTATCTACCGGGATTACCGCGTTGTAATCAGGATATCTAGCATCGATTAAGCGACAAACGAGATTGGTAGTGCCAAATGTGAAAAAAGCATTGGCCTTATTGAAAGCAATGTTGACTTCATCACCGGCAGGCAAAGCAGATCGAAGTAGAGTCAATGCCTTTTTAGGAACGATGAAAGAAGTAGAAACTTCACTGGTTACTTCAGCGAAGGTATATTTAACTAGTTTGTGTGCGTCAGTGGCAACTAAAGTGAGTTTGTTGAAGTCAATCTGGAAATATACGCCAGTCATGGCCGGTCTAAGCTCATCATTCGAAGTGGCAAATAGCGTCTTCGTGATACCTTGCGTCAAGGCAGGCGCTTGGATCTTGATCGTATCAACAGAATCAGGTTCTGGTATTTTAGGAAAGTCCTTCCCGTCTTCACCAGCTAGCCGGTATTTACCGTATGCTGAGGTAATCTCAATTCCAAAGTTCTCATCATTGATAGAGAAGGTGATTGGCTGTTGAGGTAAGGCCTTTAAGGTTTCCAGCAGGATTTTGGCAGGCACAGCTACGGATCCATCCGCATCCGACATCACCTCGATTTCCGTAGAGATGGAGGTTTCGAGGTCGGTAGCAGCAATACTCAATTTGTTATTGCTGATCGAAAACAGAAAATCTTCCAAAATTGGTAGAACTGGATTAGAGGCAATGGCCCCTCCGACAATTTGTAATTGTTTAAGCAATTCGGAAGAAGAAACGCTGAATTTCATATTCGTGCCTGGTTTTCGTGAATGTTAAGGACAAAATACCAAATAAAGGCCTATCGATCAATCTGTAAGTAGTGCGAAAATAGTAATCCTGAAATTTAAAGTAGCGGATTTTGGGGTTGAGCGAGGCAGAAAAATCGCACCTAGCCGTAGGCTAAG